>NZ_CEXZHP010000033.1:0-10944 GCF_982775275.1 Nitrosophilus sp. | reverse complement strand
AAAATTTAGATAATGAATATAAAGAATTAATTGAATATGTTGGAATAAAAAAAGAGCCTTTTTGTATAGTAGCGCCATATTTTTATATGGATAGGTATAATTTTAAAGAGTGGATAAGTATTAATTTAAAGTTTATGGAGTTTGCAAAAGATAGATACTATACTCAAATTGTAATGACCAAAGAGTTATTATATGAAAAAAATTTTATTGATGAGTTGTTAGAAGTAGCAAATCAAACAAAAGGTGTGTTTTATTGGATAGATAATTTTGATGAAACAAAGGCAAGTATTGATGATTTAAAAAAATTAGTAGAATTTGTTGAAAAAATAGAGGTGGAAAAATATAATCTTTATGGTGGATACTTTAGTGAGCTTTTGAAGTTTAAAGGTTTAAATGGTGTGGTACATGGGCTTGAATATGGAGAATCAAGAGAAGTTGTTCCAGTTGGAGGAGGGATACCTGTAGCAAAATATTATCTTCCAGCTATTAAAAAAAGATTAAAAGCAGAAGAGATTATAGAAGTTATTTTTGCAAAAGATATTAAAAATAGAATGTTGTTTAAAGATAAAATATGTAGTTGTAAAAAATGTGATGAAATAATTGGAGATGATTTAAATGAAGTTATAGAGTCATTTTTATCTATCTTTGCAACAACAAAAACTTTTAAACATAAAAATAGAGTTAGAGAGTATCCGGTTCAAGAGAGTAAAATAAATTCATTGTATCACTATTTGTATACAAAAAATGATGAATTTGTTAAAATCAATACTGACTCTTTAGAGAATTTATTGAATGAATTAGAAAATAGTTATAAAGAATTTGAGCCTATTTTTGCTGATGGCTTTTTGGAATATTTAAAAATTTGGAAAAAGGTTTTAAGTTAAATTATGCAAAAAGAGGTTTTTATACTTGGAGCAGGATTTTCTTATCCTGCAAATTTACCACTTCAAAAAGATTTAATAAAAGAAATATATAAAAATAAAGATTTTTCACTTTTAAAAGAACAAGATTTATTTGAAAGTTTTTTAGAAAATTTTTTATTTTTTGAAAAAGAAAAAGAAAATAAGCAAATAAAAGAAAAATTTAATAAATTAATAAAACAAGTGGATATTGAAGATATTTTTACAATTTTTGATAGAGCTTATAAAAATGAGGAGTTTTTTTATAGATATAGTTGGAATGAATTGCATAAAATTAGGCAGAGTTTAATAAAGCTTATAATTTCACTTTTAGATGATAGATTACAAAAAATAGAACAATATAAAAGCAAATATGAAATTTTTATAAAATATATTTGTAAAAACTACAAACAAGTTTCTTTAATAGTTTTAAATTGAGATACACTGCTTGAAAAACTTATAAAAAATATTTGCGATGAAGTTATGATTGATTACTGTTTTTATACATATTCATTAGATGATAATGATCATATACCACATATCAATTTAAAATCAAAAAATAAAAAAAATTTAAAAGTCATAAAAATACATGGTTCTATAAATTGGCTACTTTGTCAAGATTGTCAAAGAATGTATGTAGATGATGAAAGTATAGAATCAATTGGAAAATATACACAAAAAATCTGTCCTAATTGTAAAAAATTTAATGATTTAGATATAAATCTTGATAATTTTATCATAACACCAACTATTATCAAAAATTTTGAAAATTTACATTTAAAATATATTTGGAATAATGCTTTAATTGAAATTCAAGAAGCTAAAAAGATAACTTTTATAGGGTATTCATTTCCAAAAGCTGATTATGAATTTTTATATACAATTAAAAAAGCTTTTTCTAAAGATAAACAAATAGCAGTAGTAGATATATCAGATAATGTTGAAAACAGGTATAAAACAATTTTTTCTAATATAAAGTTTAATTTTAATGGATTTGAAGAGTGGTCTAAAAAATTGAAGGATAAATAAAATCAAAGATAAAAATAAATTTTAAAAAGGCATTTGTGAATGGTTAATTTGGGCGATATTGAGTCGGCTTTTTTATTTGTAAGCTCTGATATGGATAATGAAGCTATTTTAGATAAAAGAGACGGTAAAATTTATTATAGGTCGGATATTTTAGGTATTGATGAATTTCCAAAAGATATCGATGATAAAGATTTTATAAATATACCAGATAAACATATGTTAGGACTTGATAGTAGACTTGCTTTTGAATTTATACAGACTTTTTTGCCTAAAGAGTATGATAAAGTTAGAGAAATTTTTCGAAAATCAGGAGCATATAGTAAATTTAAGCAATTTTTAGCTTCTTACGATTTATTAAAAAAATGGTATCAATTTGAAGGGAATAGGACTAAAGAGGCTCTGATAAAATGGTGCAAAAAAAATGGTATTAAAATAGCAAAATGAAAAAACTATTTTTACTTTTTTTGCCGTTATTTTTAATAGCTAATATTTGTTCATATAAGATAGATATTAGATTAGAAAAAGATAAAATAGTTGGAAAATCATACATCGATTTTAATAAAACTATACCTATTGATCCAACAAACGCACAGATTTTTTATATAAAAGATGGCACTATAAAATTAAGCGATTATCCAAAATATATAAAAACTTCAAAAAAGCCAGTTGAGATTGGATTTTTTTATAAGACTAAACCAGTTAAAGATACATATATCTTTTTTGATAGTTGGTATCCAAAAGTTGAAAAAAGATGCAAATACGAAGTAAAAGCTGATTTTGGCAAATTTACTCCAATAATGCAATATACTTCAAAAAAAGATGGTCTGTTTGTTTTCGATGTTCCTTTGAAAAATCTATACTTAATAGCTTCAAAAGATTTTGTAATAGATTCAAAAAGAAAAGATGACTTAACTGTTTCTACATATTTTTATAAAAAAGATTCAAAATTAAGTAAAAAATATATAGAAAAAAGTTTTGAATATTTTGATATTTATAAAAAAATCTTTGGATTTTTACCATATAAAATTTTTAATATTGTTGAGGTTCCTTACCCTGTAGGATACGCAACCGCTACTATGAGTCTAATTGGAGAGCAGATAATTTCAAAGGAATTTGTTTTAAATGACTCTTTAGCCCACGAGATATCCCATCAATATTTTGGAAGCTACCTTTTTTCTCCAAGTTTTGGAAATTGGACAGAAGGTGCAGCAACTTTTTTTTCAAACTACTATTTTTCAGATAATAAAATCGAGTTTAGAAAAAACGCCCTTTTAAAATATAACTCATATTCAAAAAAAGATGAGATATCTTTGATTGAGTTTAGATATAAAGAGTATGAAGATAAAAACGTTATAGGTTATAACAAAGGTTTTTTCTTTTTTTATATGCTAAAAAATTTGGTGAATGATGAAAATTTTTATAAAGCCTTCAGAGAACTTTTAAAAGAATTTGCGTTTAAAGAGGTTACTTTTGAAGATATAAGGGAGGTTTTTGAGAAGATATCGAAAAAAGATTTGAAAAACTTCTTTTTAGAGTGGGTTTATAGAAAAGGAGCTTTTGATTTTGATATAGAAAATATTATCCTTACATACGACAAAGATAGATATAGAGTCGATTTTGAGTTTATTTCAAACGAATATAATATAAAAGTGCCCATAAAAATCTGCTCCAACGTTCGATGTAAGAAATTTTATATCGATTCAAATAAAACTAAACATGTTATAAATGTGGATTTTGAGCCAAAAAGGCTCGTTGTAGATGATGAGTATGAGATATTTAGAAGATTAAAAGAAGAAGAGATTCCTCCAATAATCTCAAAAGTTTTAGGCAGCGACAATCTTTTGGTAGTTTGCGATGAGCAAAAAAGGTATAAAGAGTTTTTAAAATTTTTTAAGAGTATTAAAAAAAGCGCCCAAGTTGATATTGAAGATTTTAAAAAAAGCGATATTTTAATAGTTGGAGATTCAACTCTTTTAGAAAAGTTTTCCATTCCTTTTAAATATGAAAAAAAAGCTAAGATTGAGGCATTTAAAAACCCTCTAAATAGTAAGAAAGTGGTGGTTGTTTTTAAAAACGTTGAATTTGATCTAAAAAAGATAACAAAACTGTTTAGCCATCTTGGAAAATATTCAAAAGTTGTATTTGATAAAGAAGTTGTAAAAAAGATTAAACCATCTGCTAACGGAGCGGTTTATGAATTAAATACAAAAACAGAAATCGTAAAAATAAAAGATATTGAAGATAATTTTAATAGACTAATTGGTGATATAAAAAACTCAAAAGTTCTCTTTGTCGGGGAAAATCACCCAATATATTCTCACCATGTAAATCAACTAAAAATAATAAAAGCTATATTTAGGCAAAACAAAAAGATAGCCATAGCTATGGAGATGTTTCAAAAACCCTATCAAAAATATCTTGATATGTTTATCGAGGGAAAGATATCCGAAAAAGAGATGCTAAAAAAAACGCAGTATCTAAAAAGATGGGGGTATGATTATAATCTTTATAGACCTATACTTCTTTTTGCAAGAAAACATAAAATAAAATTAATAGCCCTTAATTTGCCAAAAGAGATAAGCCAAAAAGTGGCTAAAAAAGGAATCGACTCTTTAAGTAAAAAAGAGAGAGAGCTTTTGCCAAAATCTATCGATTTTTCAAACAAAAAATATAAAAAATATATCAAAGAGATTTTTGAAGGACATATGAAAAAGAGATTTAAAAATTTTGAAAATTTCTTTTACGCTCAAATTTTATGGGATGAAGCTATGGCTGAAGGAGTAGTAGAGTTTTTAAAAAGGAAAAAAGATTATAAAGTTGTCGTATTGGCCGGAAACGGCCATTTAAGATACGGTTTTGGCATACCAGATAGAGTAAAAAGAAGAGGGATAAAAAATTATAAAATAGTTTTGCAAGATGATAAGATCAAAAAAAATATCGCAGATTATGTTTTAAAACCAAGTCATATCGATCTTCCTTCAAAAAAAATTGGAGTATATTTAAAAGATAAAGATAGTTTAGTAGTGGATAGAGTCTTAGAAAATTCCGCCGCAAAAAAAGCCGGAATTAAAAAAGGTGATAAGATTTTAAAGATAGACGGGGTAAAAGTTAAAAATCTCTCACAATTAAAACTTGAACTAATCTTTGCAAAAAAATGCGCAAAATTAGAGATTTTAAGAGAGAATAAAAAATTGATAAAAAAGGTTTGCTTTGAACAGCCTTAAAAATATAGCAAAGCCTGTTTTGAGAAAAAATTAAGAAAGGTTAAAAATGAATTTTGAGAAATATCCTTTTGAGAAGTTAAATGAATTGCTCAAAAATATCAAGCCAAATGAGAGTTTTTATCCAATAACTCTGACTATAGGCGAGCCTCAGTTTGAAACGCCAAAATTTATACAAAATGAGCTTTGTAATACTTCTCATCTTTTAAAAAAATATCCAAAAAGCAGCGGTGAAGATATATTAAAAGAGGCGATTTTATATTTTATAAAAAATAGATATTCCATTGATTTAAAAATATCTCAGATAATTCCCACTTTTGGAACGAGGGAGGTTCTTTTTAATTTCCCTCAATTTCTACTAAGCAAAAAAAACTCTCCTAAAATGGCTTTTACAAATCCTTTTTATCAGATATATGAAGGTGCCGCCATTGCGGCAAAAGCTAAAATTATATACCTAAATTTAACAAAAGAAAACTCTTTTAAGCCACAAATTGACAAGACTCTTTTAAAAGATGTTGATTTTGTAATAATCAACTCTCCAAACAACCCTACAGCTTCGGTTATGGATAAAGATGAGTTAAAAAATTGGGTGCAGATGGCTTTAGAGTATGATTTTGTTTTATTAAATGATGAGTGCTATAGCGAAATTTACGATATTACACCCCCACCATCTTTACTTGAGGCAAGTTTGGATTTTGGCAATAAGGAATTTAAAAATATACTGGTGGTAAACTCAATATCAAAAAGAAGCAGCGCTCCCTGGCTTAGAAGCGGTTTTATAGCCGGAGACGAAAATATTTTAAAAGATTATATGAAATATAGAACATATGTTGGATGCGCTTCTCCTTTGCCTTTACAGATGGCGGCTGCAAAAGCTTGGAGAGATGAGAGTCATGTTGTTGAGTTTAGAGATAAATATAGAAAAAATTTTAAAATCGCTAAAGAGATTTTGGATATTAAAGTGCCTCTTGCGACATTTTATATATGGCTTGAAGTTGGAGATGATTTGGAGTTTACAAAAAAACTTTATAAAGATTATAATGTCAAAGTTTTACCCGGGTCTTTTTTAGGTAGAAAGGGTATTGGAAAAGGTTATGTTAGAATTGCACTTGTATATGACGAAAATGAAACAAAAGAGGCGCTAAACAGAATAAAAGAGGCTTTAAAGGATTGAGATGGAAGCAAATTTAACAAGACTTAAAATGGATAAAAAGTTTTTAAAAGAGTTAAAAACAAAAAAAGAAGAGGCAATAAAAAATGAAAATATAGTGGACCTTTACGATATATTAGATACCTATTTGGTTTTGGATCTAGATGAAGAGGATATCGATCTTTTATATCAAAAGATTTTAGAGATCGCTTTTGATAAATTGGCAGATATTTTAACTAAAGGAAAGATTTTTAACTTTTTAAAAGAAGAAGATAAGTTTATAGCAAGAGCCATCTATGAACACGCCCTTGAGAGATGGGATAGAGCGGACTTTAAAGGAGCAAACGAGCTCTTTTTGATACTTTCGTATTTAATTGACGATAAAAAGATACAAAAAGGGATGTTTTTGGCTCTTGGGGCTACGGCTACAAAAATTTCACTTGATGATTTTATTGAAAAATTTGTAGATAAAGAGAATTTAAGCGAAGATAGTATCTTTTTTGATTCTTTAACAAAGCAAGCCGATGAATTTTTACAAAAAAATAGCGATCTAATAAATAGCGAGCTTAAAAAAATAGAAAAATTATCCCAAGGAAGATGATGAAGATCCATTTTATAGGAATCGGAGGTATCGGTCTTAGCGGTCTTGCAAGATTTTTACATTTTGAAGGATACGAGATTAGCGGATCTGATATGTATGAGGGTCCGATAGTTAACTCTTTAAGAGAGCTTGGAATAAAGGTTGATACCCCTCAAAAAAAAGAGAATATTATAGATCAAGATATCGTGATATATTCTGCGGCCGTGAAAAAAAATAATATTGAACTTCAAGAGGCAAAAAGAAAGGGGATAAAAATATTATCTAGAAAAGAGGCTTTACCTTTGGTATTAAGAGGCAAAAAAGTTTACGCAGTTGCTGGAGCCCACGGGAAAAGCACCACAAGTGCGATTTTGGCTTCTATATTAAAGGATGCCAACGCGATAATAGGAGCCGAGTCAAAAGAGTTTAAATCAAACGTAAGATACAATCCAAACAGCGATATTTTGGTATTTGAAGCCGATGAGAGTGACGCAAGTTTTTTAAACTCCAATCCCTATCTTAGCGTAGTAACAAACGCCGAACCAGAACATATGGAGTTTTACAACCATGATTTGGATCTTTTTTACGATACTTATAAAGAGTTTTTAAAATTATCTAAAATTAGGGTTATCAACGAAGATGATCCTTTCTTAAAAAGTATAGATTTAGAGGCCGTAAGATTGGATCCAAAAAAGGATATAAAAATAAAAAGCCATTTTTTAAAAGATGATGAGCCTTATATTAGATTTGAACTTAGAGATTTTGGCGAGTTTGATGTTTGGGGATTTGGCTCTCATATCGCACTTGATGCCTCTTTGGCGATACTTGCTGCAATGAATGAAATTGGACTTGATGAGATAAAAAGAAATTTAAAAAATTATAGAGGTATTAAAAAAAGATTTGATATAGTGGATAAAGAAAACTCATTTATAGTTATCGACGATTACGCTCACCACCCAACCGAAATAGAAGCTACAATGAAATCTTTAAAAAAATATGCTAAATTAAAGGGGATTGAAGAGATAACGGTTATTTGGCAACCTCACAAATACTCAAGAACCATAGATAATCTTGATAGATTTATCGAGTGTTTCAAAGATAGCACAAAGCTTGTTATTTTGCCTGTTTGGAGTGCCGGAGAAGAAAAGATTGAAATAGATTTTAAAAAACATTTTAAAAAGTATAACCCTATATTTGCAGATTTTATAAAAAAAGATAAAAATAGGATAATTTTAATTAAAGATAAAAAAGATATAGCAAAAATCAACCAAGGTCTGGTCGTAGGATTTGGTGCGGGTGATATTACTTATCAATTAAGAGGGATGAAATAGTGGCTTTTTTTTATCTTTTGATCTTTTTACTGTTGATTTTTGGACTTATCGGAGTAGTCGTATATTTTTTTACTGAACTTACAAAAAGGCTAAAAATCATTATCATACTCTCTTTAGTATTTGGATGGATTTTGATATTTGGATATAGCCTTTATCAGGATAAAAAAAGAAAATATCACGAAAAGCTTTTGTTTAATTTCAATCACGGCAAAGTCTTAATCTGCAAAGATGTAAACGTGTCAAAAGATGGATTTAATTTCGTTAACGGGACTTTAGTTTTTGTCGGGAAAGAAAATACCGAATTTGAAGGACTTGTAGTGCCAATAGATAGCTGTAAATTGGGAGAATAATGGATCTAATAAATGCGCTTGATTTAAAAGAATTTATAGATGAATTTTACTCGTTTTTGGCAAGAGAAAAACCTCTGTTTATAGAAGGGGATATAAATCTTCATTTTAATTTTATCAATGAGCTTAAAAAGTATGAGTTTAAAGCTCCGCCAAACGTTAAAAATCTAAATAATGAGATACTTCATATAAAAAAACAGGGTATTTTAGGACTTGAAGAGATTTTTGAGTTTGTAAAGATTTTTAGATATTTTAAATATTTAAAAAGGGTTAAATTTGAGGGAAAGATAAAAGAGTTTATTGACACTATCGATTTTCCAGAGGAAATTGAAGAGGTTGAGAGCTATTTTGATGAAAAAGGAAGACTTAAAGAGAGTGTTGATGAAAGACTTGAGTCTTTAACTGCGGCTTTAAAGCAGAATAAAGAGCATATTCGCCAAAAACTGCAAGGTTTTCTAAACTCAAACAGACTTCAAGGCTATCTTGTGGATAGGCAGATACATTATATCAATGAAGAGGAAGCTCTTTTATTAAGAGGGGGATTTAATCATGTGCTAAAGGGGAGCGTAGTTGGAAGAAGTAGTGGTGGATTTTTTTATGTGGTTCCAGAAGCTTTGATAAAATTAAAGGAAAAAGAGGCTTCAATATTAAGCGAAATTGAAGAGATAAAATATGAATGGGCTAAAAACATATCAAATAGATTTTTAAAATATATAAAGTTTATTGAGTATATAAATAGAGCTTTTGATAGGTTTGATCATTATCAAGCAAGAGTCAATTTTGCTAAAAGTAAAAATCTTTTTTTAATTTTGCCAAAAAATAGCGATAAAATAATTTTAAAAGATTTCATCCATCCCGCAATTTCCAATCCAAAGCCAATAAGTGTGGATTTTAGCAAAAAGATACTAATAATTACCGGCGTAAACGCCGGAGGTAAAACGATGCTTTTAAAATCGATTTTATCGGCCGCATATCTTGCTAAATTTCTAATCCCGCTAAAGCTTGATCCTAAAAACTCGGTTATTGGAAGATTTAAAGAGATTATTCCAATTATAGAAGATCCTCAAAATGTAAAAAACGATATCTCAACATTTGCCGGACGTATGCTTGAATTTAGCAAACTTTTTCAAAAAAGGGATGTTTTAGTCGGAGTTGACGAGATAGAGCTTGGAACAGACAGCGACGAGGCTGCGACTCTTTTTAAAGTTATATTGGAAGAGCTTTTAAAAAAAGATATAAAAATAGCCATCACAACCCATCACAAAAGACTTGCGGCGCTAATGGCAAGCTACGATGAAGTGGAACTGTTGGCCGCAATTTATGATGAAGAAAAAGGCGTTCCAACATATGAGTTTTTACAAGGAATTATCGGTAAAAGCTACGCTTTTGAGACGGCAAAGAGATACGGGATACCTTTGGGGATCGTAAAAAGGGCCGTAAAAGAGTATGGTGAGGATCAGGCAAAGCTTAGTGAATTAATTGAGAGGGGAAGCGAACTTGAAAGAGAATTAAAAGATAAAAAAAGATTGCTTCAACAAAAGTTAGAAAGAGTTGAGTTTTTAAAAAGAGAGTTAGAAGATGAAAGAGAAAGATTTTTTTTAGAATTAAAAGAGGAAAAATCAAAACTTTCATCTATTTTTAAAGAAGCTATTGACCAAGCCAAAGCCGCAATTAGAGCAAAGGAGAAAAAGGAGGCCCATAGATATCTAACAAAAGCCCATAAAATTGCAAAAGAGGCGAAAATAAAAGAGAAAAAAGCAGTTGAAAGTTTTGAAGTGGGAGATAATGTAAGATATAGAAAAAACAGAGGGGTGATTTTATCTATAAAAGATAAAGAGGCTTTTGTGGATTTTGATGGTCTCAAAATGAGAGTACCTATAAATGAGTTAAAAAAGGCGGCTTTTATAAAAGAGAAAAAGACTCAACCAAAAGTTTCAGTCTCTAAGCCAAAAAGGTTATCTGTTAAGTTAGATCTTCACGGATTAAGGGTAGATGAAGCGATAGAAAAGGTTGATAAATTTATATCCGATGCGTTAATCAGCGGTTTTGACGAAGTTTTGATATATCATGGTATTGGAACTGGAAGGTTAGCCAAGGCGGTAAGAGAGTTTTTAAAAAACCATCCAAAGGTAAAATCTTTTAAAGACGCACCCCCAAATATGGGGGGATTTGGAGCTACTATAGCTGAACTTTAAACTATCTTATTCAAAAAAACTTATAAATCTCTTCAAAAAAACTGTATAAAAACTTCACACTCTTTTATTTTCTTCTTTTATTTTATCAATAATAATTATAGATTAAATAATAATTTCATCTTTTGTCCTGTGATTAAATTGGCATGAGCAAAAAACTGGGTCCTATCACTTTCCGGGAGAGGGAGGAGCGCT
>NZ_CEXZHP010000032.1:0-11064 GCF_982775275.1 Nitrosophilus sp. | reverse complement strand
TAAGGGGGTAAGGTGATAAGGTGGTAAGGGAGTTAGGTGGTAAGGAGGTAAGGTGGTAAGGGAGTTAGGTGGTAAGGGGGTAAGGTGATAAGAGAGGATTTGATTCTCAATTCCCAATTCCAAATTCCTAATTCCCAATTCCAATTTCCATTTCCCAATTTTTTAACTTTATTATAAAGGCAAAATATGCGTATTATTTTTATGGGAACGCCTGAATATGCAACTGTTATACTCGAGGGCCTTCTTGAAGAAAAAGATATAGAAGTTGTAGGGGTTTTTACGCAGCCTGATAAACCGGTTGGTAGAAAAAAGATCTTAACTCCCCCTCACGTAAAAAAATTTTTATTGGAAGAAAATAGCAATATACCAATTTTTCAGCCTAAAACTCTAAAAGATGAAAATATTTATAATACTATAAAAGAGTTAAAGCCCGATTTTATAGTGGTTGCCGCATATGGACAGATTTTACCCGAAAAAATTGTAAAAGAGTTTATATGTATAAATCTACACGCTTCTTTACTCCCAAAATATAGAGGGGCAAGTCCCATTCAGTCTGCTTTGCTAAATGGTGATAAAAAAACCGGTGTAACTGCTATGTTGATGAATGAAGGATTAGATACAGGAGATATTTTGGGATATTACGTAACCGATATAGATAAAAATGATATCTCTTTGATACTTTTTGAAAAATTATCTTTATTGGCTAAAAAATTGGCTATATATGTTTTAAAAAATTTTTCAAAAATTGAGCCAATAAAACAAGATAGTGTTGATGCAAGTTATTGCAAAAAAATTAAAAAAAGTGACGGTCTTGTTGATTTTGGCGATGCAAAAACAATCTTTAACAAATATAGAGCATTTTATTTTTGGCCGGGAATCTATTTAAAAAGTGGATTAAAGATAAAAGAGATGAATTTGATAGATGAAAAAAGTCAAAATGAAGCTGGAAAAATAATAGAATTTACCGATAACGGTGTCATTGTAGGCTGTAAAAGGGGGAAAATCGAAATAATAAAAGTTCAACCTCAATCTAAAAATATTATGGATATTTTTAGTTATTTAAGGGGAAGGAGATTAAAAGTTGGAGATTATCTATCTTGATGAAATCGATTCTACACAAATTTATCTTATAGATAAAATTAAAAAAAAAGAGTTGTTACCTCCGGTAGCAGTTGTTGCAAAAAAACAGACAAAAGGCATAGGAAGTAGAAATAGCAGATGGATAGGAGCTGATGGCAATCTTTTTTTTTCTTTTGCCATAAAAGCCGATGATCTTCCAAAAGATTTAAAAATTCAATCTTTATCTATTTATTTTTCTTATATTTTAAAATCTATTTTAGAAGAAAAAGGCTCTAAAATTTGGCTAAAGTGGCCAAACGATTTTTATATAGAAAATAAAAAAATCGGTGGAGTAATTACTAATAAAATTGATGATTACTTAATCTGTGGAATAGGGCTAAATATAGCTTCAAATCCCCAAAATTTCGGCAAACTTGATATAAAAATCCAAAATAAAGAAATATTGGAACTTTATTTTAAAGAGTTAAATAAAAAAATTTCATGGAAGGAAATTTTTAGTAAATTTAAGTTAGAATTTCATAGAAGTAAAAATTTTTATGTTCATAATAAAAATGAAAAAATCTTATTAAAAAACTCTGAACTCTGTTATGATGGATCGATAAAAATCAATGGTAAAAGGATATATTCATTAAGATGAGCGAAATAATAACAATAGCCAACCAAAAAGGTGGCGTAGGTAAAACTACAACGGCGGTTAACTTAGCGGCTTCGTTGGCTTTGGAGAACAAAAGAGTATTATTAATAGATGCCGATCCTCAAGCTAACGCCACGACAAGTTTGGGTTATAGTAGAAATGATTATGAATTTAATATCTATCATGTAATGATTGGATCTAAAAAGTTATCGGAAATTATTTTAAAAACTAACGTTGAAAACCTTTTTTTGGCTCCTTCAAATATAGGATTGGTAGGGGTTGAAAAAGAGTTTTACAGCTCCAAAGCCAAACAAAGAGAACTTGTATTAAAAGAGAAGCTCGATATTATAAAAGATGAGTTTGATTTTGTTATTATTGACTCTCCTCCGGCTCTTGGTCCTATGACTATAAACGCCCTGAGTGCCGCAAATTCCGTTATTATACCTATTCAGTGCGAATTTTTTGCTTTGGAAGGTTTAGCTCAGCTTTTAAATACTATAAGACTAATTAGAAAAACCATAAATCCAAAATTAACCATTAAAGGATTTTTGCCTACGATGTATAGCAAACAAAACAATCTATCAAAACAGGTTTTTGCCGATCTCTCTCACCATTTTAAAAATAAGCTTTTTAAAGATGAAAAAAACTCGACATTTATCGTAATTCCAAGAAATGTTAAACTTGCCGAATCTCCAAGTTTTGGAAAACCTGTAATTTTATATGATAACAAATCCTCAGGCAGTATGGCGTATCAAAGTTTAGCAAAAGTTATATTGGAAAAATAAAATGGAAAAAAAAAGACTTGGTAGAGGGCTTGGTGCAATTTTAAGCGAAGTTACCCAAGCTTACGAAAAAGAGACGGGATTTGACGAAAACAAGATTTTGGAGATAGATATTGAAGCTATAAGAACAAATCCATATCAACCAAGAAAAAGTTTTGATCAAAAAAGCTTAAAAGAGTTGTCAGATTCTATAAAAAAACACGGCTTACTCCAACCTATCGTAGTAATCGAAGATATCGACGGTTTTATGTTAATTGCCGGTGAAAGAAGATTAAGAGCGTCAAAACTTGCAGGACTTAAAAAAATAAAAGCCATTGTAGCCGATATTGAACCAAAAAAGTTTAGAGAACTTGCCTTAATAGAAAATATTCAAAGAGAAGACTTAAACCCCATCGATTTGGCTCTATCTTATAAAGAGCTTATAGAAGATTATAAAATTACTCACGAAGAGCTCTCAAATATTGTTCATAAAAGTAGAACCCATATAACAAACACTTTAAGACTTTTACAACTTAGCCAATATACAAAAAATGCGATAAAAGAGGGCAAAATCACGCCAGGGCACGCAAAAGTATTGGTGGGCTTAGATGAAGAAAAAGAGAAAATTTTAGTCGATTCTATTATTGGGCAAAAGCTAAGCGTGAGAGATGTTGAAAACCTCGTAAAAAAAGAGAAAAAAAGTGGACAAAAAGAGAAAAAAAAGGGCTTAGATTTGACAAAAATAGCAACAGCTATGAAAGATACTCCTTTGAAATTCAATATAAAAAACAACAAACTTATTATTGAATTTAATGATGATGAGGATATAAGTTACTTTTTGGAAACTTTTTTAAGTAAAAACTATAAAATTAATAAAAATATATAATTTAATATGATAAAATCTCAAACAATTTGAAAAAGCAAAAGGAGAGCTAATGCTAGATATCAGTTTTGGACTGATTATAATGACTGCCGTTATATTTTTTATTTTGGTGGCGGTATTAAATGGCTGGTTGTATCGACCGCTTCTTGGTTTTATGGCAGAAAGAGAGGAGAGTATCAAAAAAGATATCCAAAACGCAAAAGCCAATAGTAGCGGCTCTGAGGAGCTTATAAAAGAGGCCGAGGAGATTATAGCAAAGGCTAAAGCTGAAGCTGCTTCGATAAAGACCCAAATAGTAAATGAGGCAAAAGATTACGCCAACGGAGTTCTTGAAGAAAAAAGAGCAAAACTGGCAAAAGATTATGAGAGTTTTAAAGTTGAGCTTGAAAAGGAAAAAGAGAGTATAAAAAGCGCCTTATTATCTCAAGCACCGCTTTTCAAAGAGGCTTTAAAAGCAAAATTTAGCAAAATTCAATAAGGAGATATTGTGAAAGCAAAAACTATTTTGATTTTATTGACGCTTTCTGGTTTTGCGTTTGCTAGTGAAGGCACAAGTGCTTCAACGGATATTTTGCCAAGAACCGTAAACTTTTTGATTTTTGCAAGTATCTTATATTATCTACTTGCCGACCATATTAAAAACTTTTTTAAAGGTAGGAGTGCTTCGATAGCTACGCAGCTTGAATCTGTGCAAGCAAAGTTAAAAGAGGCCAAAGAGGAGAAGGAAAAAGCTCAAAGAGAGCTTGAAAACGCAAAAAAATTGGCAAAAGAGATAGTAGAAATAGCAAAAAAAGAGGGCAAAATTTTAAGTGAAAAGATAAAAGAAAATTTAGAAGAGGAATTAAAAGTATTGGAAAAAATGCATAAAGAGACTTGTGATCTTGAAGAGAGAAAAATGGTAAGAGATGTGGTTAAAAATATTTTAGAAGAGACATTTGAAGATAAAAATTTCGTTGTAAACGAAAAAGAGTTTGTAAATCTAATCTTAAAAAAGGTTGCGTAAATGGAAGAGTTGATCGCTAAAAGATATGTAAAAGCTCTTATAAAAACCTCTGATGTTAAAGAGCTTGAAAAATATAGCCAAATGCTAGAGGCTTTAAGCTCTCTATTTAAAGATAAAAAGATCGCATCAATACTCTACTCTCCAGAAATTAACGAAAAGAAAAAATGTGAGTTACTGCTTGATGGATTGAAAGAGGCGGATGAGAAATTTAAAAATCTCTTAAAGCTTTTAGCCGAAAAAAAGAGAATCTATCTAATTGAAGAGATTGCAAAAGAGCTTAAAAAAGAGTTATATAAGATAAAAAACGAGTATTTGGGAAAAGTTTATAGCGAAACCGAGCTTAGCGAAAAAGAGATAAAAGAGATAGAAGAGAGTCTAAGCAAAAAAGTTGGCGCAAAAATAATTTTACAAAAATCGCCTCAAAAGTTTGACGGAATTAAGGTTGAAGTTGATAGTTTGGGTATTGAGATAAGTTTTTCAAAATCAAAACTAAAAAATCAGATCATTGAGCATATTTTAAAAGCAATATAAATAAGAAAGGAGAAACTGTGGCACAAAAACTCTTAGCGGATGAGATTAGTTCAATCATAAAAGAGAGAATCGAAGATTTTGAAATAAAAATAGATATCGACGAAACGGGTAAGGTTATATCTTATGCAGACGGTATCGCAAAGGTATACGGTTTAAATAACGTAATGGCCGGAGAGATGCTTGAGTTTGAAAACGGCGAAAAAGGAATGGCCGCAAACTTGGAAGAGTCTGCTGTTGGTGTTGTTGTTCTTGGAAAAGGTGAAGGTATTAGAGAAGGAATGAGCGTAAAAAGACTAGGAAAACTTCTAAGAACCCCCGTTGGCGATGCTTTGGTAGGAAGAGTTATAAACCCTCTTGGAGAGCCAATTGATGGAAAAGGACCAATTGACGCAACTGAATTTAGATTTGTTGAGGAAAAAGCGCCTGGAATTATGGCAAGAAAGTCTGTTCACGAGCCACTTCAAACAGGTATTAAAGCGATCGATTCTCTTGTTCCAATAGGTAGAGGACAAAGGGAGTTAATTATTGGTGATAGACAAACAGGTAAAACAACTGTCGCCATTGATACTATTATCAATCAAAAAGGACAAGATGTTATCTGTATTTATGTAGCTATAGGACAAAAACAGTCAACTGTTGCGCAAGTTGTTAGAAAACTTGAAGAACATGGCGCAATGGATTATACGATAGTTGTAAATGCAAGTGCGAGCGATTCTGCTACGATGCAATTTTTAGCTCCATATACCGGGGTTACAATCGGCGAATATTTTAGAGATAACGGAAGACACGCATTAATAGTTTATGATGATCTATCAAAACATGCAGTTGCTTATAGGGAGATGTCTTTGATTCTTAGAAGACCTCCAGGTAGGGAAGCATATCCTGGTGATGTTTTTTATATCCATTCAAGACTACTTGAGAGAGCTGCGAAATTAAACGATGAGTTAGGTGCTGGAAGTTTGACGGCTCTTCCTATAATAGAAACTCAAGCTGGTGACGTATCTGCATATATTCCAACTAACGTTATTTCAATTACGGACGGACAGATCTTTTTGGAATCAGATCTTTTCAACGCAGGTATTAGACCGGCTATAAATGTTGGTATTTCAGTATCAAGAGTTGGGGGTGCTGCTCAAATAAAAGCTATGAAGCAAGTTTCTGGAACGTTAAGACTAGATCTTGCTCAATATAGAGAATTACAGGCTTTTGCTCAGTTTGCAAGCGATTTGGATGAGGCGAGTAGAAAACAGTTAGAAAGAGGTATGAGAATGGTTGAAGTATTGAAGCAACCTCCATACTCTCCGCTACCGGTTGAGAAACAGATTGTTATAATCTATGCCGGAGCAAATGGATTTTTAGATGATATTCCAGTAGATAAGGTAACAAAATTCGAAGCAGAACTATATCCATTTATAGAAGCTAAATATCCTCAAATTTTTGAACAAATTAGAGAGAAAAAAGCTTTAGATGATGAATTAAAAGATATGATGAATAAGGCGATAGAAGAGTTTAAGGCAACATTTAGCGCCGAATAAGGATAGTCAAAATGGCAAATTTAAAAGATATAAAAAGAAAAATAAACAGCGTTAAAAATACGCAAAAAACTACAAGAGCCATGAAGCTTGTATCTACAGCCAAGCTTAGAAGAACTGAGGAGTTGGCAAAACGCTCTCGCGCTTTTGCCGATGCGATAAATGAGACTTTGGCTGAGATCAGTTTTTCTATCCACCAATATAAAGTTGGAGGAATTAGAGGAAGATATTTTGAGGATATTGAGCTCCCAGCCGTTGTGGATATAATTTTTATTACCGCTGATAAAGGACTTTGTGGCGGTTTTAATCATCAAACCATAAAAGCCGTAAACTCTTTGATAAAAGAGTATGAAGAAAAAAAAGCAAAAATTAGATTAAGAGCTATCGGGAAAAAAGGTATAGAGTATTTTAAATTTCAAGATGTTGAACTTATGGATGAAGTTGTAGGTCTTAGTGCATCTCCAGATTATAAAAAGGCTGCAGAATTTATCAATGTTTCTGTAGAAGACTATTTGGAGGGCAAAACCGATAAGATCATAATGGTTCATAACGGATACAAATCTATGATAGCTCAAGAGTTAAAAATAAATAATATTCTTCCGATAGATGTAGAGTCTATTCAGATGAAAGAAGCGCCTTCCATGATGGAGCTTGAGCCTGAAGATAGTGAAAAAGTTCTTGAATCTTTAATAAAAAAATATATCGAATA
Source organism: Nitrosophilus sp. (assembly GCF_982775275.1). Taxonomy (NCBI): domain Bacteria; kingdom Pseudomonadati; phylum Campylobacterota; class Epsilonproteobacteria; order Nautiliales; family Nitratiruptoraceae; genus Nitrosophilus; species Nitrosophilus sp. Next base: position 3,931 of record NZ_CEXZHP010000032.1, on the reverse strand, counting down.
TAATATATATTATTCATTGATCGATTCTCTTGCCGCAGAACATAGTGCCAGAATGCAGGCGATGGATGCAGCGACAAACAACGCAAAAGAGATGGTTGAACAGTTAACTATTGCTTATAATAAAGCAAGACAAGAATCAATTACGACAGAGCTGATAGAAATTATCAGCGGTATGGAAGCAATGAAATAAATTCTCAAGGAGATATGAATGTCAAATAAAATAGGTAAAATTGTCCAAGTTATGGGTCCTGTTGTAGATGTTGATTTTGAATCTTATCTACCAGCAGTAAATGAAGCGTTAAATGTAACATATAACGTAGAAGGTGAAGAAAAAAAACTTGTTTTAGAAGTTGCCGCTCACCTAGGCGACAACAGAGTTAGAACAATTGCGATGGATATGACCGAGGGTCTGGTTAGAGGACTTGAAGTTGAAGCAACTGGCGATCCTATTAAGGTTCCGGTTGGTGAAGAGGTTCTTGGAAGAATTTTTAACGTTATCGGTGAAACAATAGATGAGGGAGAACCTCTAAAAGCTAAAACTTACTGGTCTATACATAGAAGTGCACCTGCTTTTGAAGATCAAAGCACAAAACAAGAAATTTTTGAAACCGGTATAAAAGTTGTTGACCTTTTAGCGCCATATGCAAAAGGTGGAAAAGTTGGACTTTTTGGTGGTGCTGGAGTTGGAAAAACGGTTATTATTATGGAACTTATTCACAATGTTGCTTTTAAACATTCTGGATATTCGGTATTTGCCGGCGTTGGTGAGAGAACAAGAGAAGGAAACGACCTTTATAACGAAATGAAAGAGTCTAACGTTTTAGATAAAGTTGCCTTGTGTTACGGTCAGATGAACGAGCCTCCAGGTGCAAGAAACAGGATAGCTCTAACTGGTCTTACTATGGCAGAATATTTTAGAGACGAGATGGGGCTTGATGTTTTGATGTTTATAGACAATATCTTTAGATTTGCGCAAGCTGGCGCTGAGATGTCTGCACTTTTAGGTAGGATTCCATCTGCTGTGGGATATCAGCCGACACTTGCTAGTGAAATGGGTAAGCTTCAAGAGAGAATTACCTCTACTAAAAAAGGTTCTATTACTTCAGTTCAAGCGGTTTACGTTCCGGCTGATGACTTAACAGACCCTGCACCAGCATCTGTTTTTGCGCACTTAGACGCAACAACGGTTCTAAACAGAAGAATCGCCGAAAAAGGTATCTATCCAGCTGTGGATCCACTTGATAGTACATCAAGAATGCTTGATCCAAATATTATCGGTGAAGAGCATTATCAAGTTGCAAGAGGCGTTCAAGCGGTATTGCAAAAATATAAAGATCTTCAAGATATCATCGCTATTTTGGGTATGGATGAGCTTAGTGAAGAGGATAAATTGATTGTTGAGAGAGCAAGAAAAATCGAGAGATTTCTATCTCAACCATTCTTCGTTGCAGAAGTATTTACTGGAGCTCCAGGAAAATATGTAACTTTAGAGGAGACTATTGCGGGATTTAAAGGATTATTGGAAGGAAAATATGACGATATCCCAGAAGCCGCATTTTATATGGTTGGTAATATTGATGAAGCTCTAGAAAAAGCTGAGAAATTAAAAGCAAAAGCATAATTTGCTTTTGCTTTAGAAAGGATATTGATGGATACTCTAAAATTGGAAATCGTTACTCCTCAAGGTTTGATTTTTGAAGGGGAAGTAAAAAGCGTTACTTTTCCCGGAGAAGAAGGGGAGTTTGGAGTACTTCCAAAGCATGCTACGCTGTTATCTCTTTTAAAACCTGGCGTCATAGAGATAGAAAAAGCAGATGGCTCAAAAGAGTCTATCGTTATAAACTGGGGACATGTCAAGGTTGATGAAAATAAAGCTACCGTATTGGTTGATAGTGCAGTTCCTCTTGCTGGAGAAACAGAAAGTGATATTGCAAGAGCTATCAAAGAGGCTAAAGAACTTGTTGAGAAAGCAAGCGAAAATAAAGCTGCTTTAGCAACCGTTGAAGCCAGGATAGAAAAAGCGGCTAAGATGTTATAATGAGGGCTATCGATATATTATTGGATTATCTCTCTAGAAGCAGCTCCATAACGATAGCAGTTTTAATACTGCTATCCATTTACTTTATAATAGTAAACTGGATATTTTTCTACCGTTTTTTTACTTTAAAATCATGGATAAAAAAAGAGGAAAACTCTTTAGAATCCATGTATATGGGGTCTAAACATGTAGCACACAACTCAGTGCTTCATAACTGTATAAAAAAGAGCGATAATATAAGCAAAGAGATAATAGATTTTTGTAAATATGCCGCTACAAAAGAGGCTACAAAAGGTTTGACATTTTTATCTATTGCTGCTTCAACTTCTCCATTTATTGGACTTTTTGGAACTGTAATATCTATTTTGGAAGCCTTTAGTATGTTAGGAACCACTAAAGCATCAATAGGTGTTATTGCCCCAGCAATTGGCGAAGCTTTGGTTGCAACTGCGGCTGGGATTTTTGTTGCCGTTTTTGCCTATTCTTATCATCTTTTTTTAAAAAGAAAGGGTTTTGAAGTAATATCTATTTTACAGATGCAAAGTGATCTTTTATTAACTCGCAGGTAGATTATTATGTTTGATTGGGAAGAAAAACCGGATTTAAATATAACCCCCTTAGTAGATGTAATGCTTGTGCTTTTGGCAATTTTGATGGTAACTACGCCGGCTTTAATTTATGAGGAGTTGATAGAATTACCAAAAGGATCCAAAACAAAAGTTTTACAAAAAGTTGAAACTATTGAGATAAGGATTGATAAAAATAGGATAATATATATAAAAAAAGATAGATTTAACTTTGCAAATTTTGCTGATAATTTTATATTAATGGCTAACAAATATAATAAAAATTCCCCCGTTTATATAAGAGCTGATAGAAGGCTTTCATACGGGGATGTTATGTATATATTAAAAACGGTTAAAGAAGCTGGATTTGCAAAGGTTTCGTTGGTAACAGATGGATAATAAAAAAATATTTTTAATATCTGGACTATTCTCTTTTTTGCTCTATTTTTCAATATTTTTAATGATGCTTTTATATTTTATAAAAAATCAAGAGGATATTAAACGTTTTAAGATAGAGCAAAAAAGTGTAGAAGTATCATTGATAGAACCTCCATCCATAAAAAAACCAAAAGAGACAAAAAAGAGTAAAACTATTGAAAAAAAGATAGAAAAAAAACCTATAAAAAAAGAGAAAATAAAAAGAAAAGTTGGCTCAAAATCTCCTAAAGAAGAGGTGGATATATCAAAACTATTTTCTGCCGTTAAAACCCCTAAAAAAGTTAAAAAAGCAGAAAAAATAGTAAAAAGAAAAAGCACAACTACACCAAGCAGATTTAAAGGTGAGAGCATTAAAAAAACCGAATCTGCTAAAGAGATACTTAAAAAAATGAATATTAAAGATGTAAGTAGAGTATTGGCAAAATCAAAAATTGAATCTGTTGAGGGGGAAATTGATGAGTATATGTCAAAAGTATACGAAATACTATATAAATATTGGCTTCCTTCAGAAGAGAGTGCTGGAAATAGAGCCAAAGTTAAAATAATTATCGATAATGAAGGAAACTTTGACTATAGAGTATTACTTTTTTCAGCAAGTGAAATTTTTAATAAGGAGTTACTTGAATATTTAGAGTATTTAAAAACGAAAAAATTTCCTATCCCAAAAGAGGGTAAAAGAGAGATAACCGTCTATTTTGAAGCGAAATGATTTGTGGTTGATTTTAGTTAAAAAAGTTAAAATAGTTGAGTAGTTGAGTGGTTGGGTAGTTAGGTGAAAGGGAGAAGGGAGAAGGGAGAAGGTGGTAAGGAGGTAAGGGGATAAGGTGATAAGGGGGTAAGGGAGTTAGTTGGTAAGGTGGTAAGGAGGTAAGGTGATAAGAGTGGATTT
>NZ_CEXZHP010000031.1:0-11065 GCF_982775275.1 Nitrosophilus sp. | reverse complement strand
TAACCATTTTAACCACTCAACCACTCAACCATTTTAACCAGTCTCACCTCTTATACGCGTCTTCGCTTCCTGTTATCTCTATAATTTTTGCTTTTGATTCAAGTTTTTTTCTTAAAATCTCAACATCTTGAATATCGCTTTCAATTTCTAACTCACATATATTGCTATACTCAATATTCCTTCCAAGCTCAATAGAGATAACATTTATATCAAGTTTAGCCATATATTGCAACAGTGAAGCCAATGCTCCTTTTTTATTTTGCAACGATATAAGGAGTTTATATTTTGGTAGTCTGCTTCTTGACCAAGATACAAAAAGCATCGGCTCACCGCTATTTAATAACGAAATCGCATGCTCGCATAATTTATGATGAATTATAGCAATATTTCCCTTTTTAAAAGCTACAATTTCATCTCCCATTTTAGGATTGCAGCAGTAATCAAATTCGATTGAAGAGATATTAAAGCTTGAATAGATTACAAAGTTATCGAAAATCTGTTCTTTTAGTTTTATATTTTTGCCGCCTATAAATGGCAAAATTTTCTTTTCTTTTCTTAAATTGGATAAAAATCTATTTTTTATCTCTTTAAAAAAATTGATATCTGTTGGGAGCTTATAAATAACATTTTTTAAATCATTTTCTTCTATCCATCTTTTTATCTCATCTTTTGAAACTCTAAGTTTACTTGATAATATATTTATAGCGCTTTTTGAATTGATCTCTTTAATCTTTTGTTTGCAAATTTGCCTCATTTGCTCTTTGGCTTTTGAGGTTTTAACCGCATCTATCCAACTGCACCTAAGAATAGGTTTTTCCGAAGTTACTATTTTTATAATATCTCCATTTTTTAATTCTGTTAAAAGGGTGCTTTTTTGCTTATTTATATATACCTCTTTTGCTCTATTGCCAATATCTGTATGAACCGCATATGCAAAATCCAAAGCGACAGCGCCTCTGGGCAAAGTAAAAAGATCGCCTTTTGGAGAAAATACCGAAATATCTTCACTATATAGATCATTTTTAACCAATTCAAAAAACTCTTCAATATTTTCATTTTGAAATTGAAGATTCTCAAGCCATTTTAGATTTATTTCATTTGATCCGATTTTATATTTCCAATGGGCGGCAACCCCATATTCCGCAGTTTTGTGCATATCAAAAGTTCTTATTTGAACCTCGAAAATTGAAGTGTTGTCAAATACGGTAGTATGAATCGTTTGATAACCGTTTTCTTTAGGTATAGCTACATAATCTTTAAATCTCATAATTAAAGGTTTAAAGTTTAGATGTATAGCGCCTAAAGCTTTATAACAGTCAATTTTGTGCTTTACAAGTATTCTAATGGCAAGAAGATCTAAAACCTCTTCTATTGAGATACCTTTTCTTTGCATTTTTAGATATATCGAATAATAATGTTTAATTCTGCTGATGATATTAAATTCGTTCGCCCTAAAACCGTTTTTTACTAAAACCTTTTTAACATCATCAATAAAATTATTTAATTTTATCTGAAGCTCTTGTTTATGTGAACTTAAAAAATCATCAATCTTTTTATACTCATTTGGAAAAATATAATAAAAACTTAAATCCTCTAATATATTTTTCAAAAAAGATATTCCAAGGCGATGTGCTATAGGTGCGTAAACAACAAGGGTCTCTTCGGCTATTCTTTTTTGTTTATTAACGGGCAAAGCATCCAGGGTTAACATATTATGCAATCTATCGCAAAGTTTTATTACCAATACTCTTACATCTTTGATTGAGGCTATTAAAATTTTTCTAAATGTTAACGCGGAAGTTATCAATTTTTCGTTTGAGTATGAAGGTATTAAACTCTCATCTCTTATTTCAACGATTTTTGTTAAACCTTCAACAATTCTTGCTACATCTTTTCCAAAATTTTGTTCAATCTCTTCAATCTCAACGGGAGTATCTTCTACAACGTCATGTAAAAGAGAAGCTATTACCATAGTTTGATCTTGTGATATATACCCTACGATTGAAGCTACAAGAATCGGATGAACCGCGTAGGGTTCACCGCTTTTTCTAAATTGATTTTTGTGAGCGTTAATTGCGAAGTTTAGAGCGTATTCTACTTTTGGATCTTTTTTTATTATATTAAATAAAATATTTTTAGCTTCATCTAAATCGTGGCACTCTTTAATCTTTTCAATAAATTTCTTCATTAATTTTTACGATTTACTCTTTTTCAACTTCAATTTTTAATAAACCCTCAGCTATCTCCATTATAGCAATATCTGTATATTTATATTTTTTTATATCCACATCTACCAAAGGTTCATCTCCGTTAGCCAGTTGATTTGCTCTTTTTGCAACAACAACAGAGAGCAAATATCTATCATAATTCATTTTTTTTAAAGCTTTTGCAGCAATCTTTTCCAATCTCATCGATTCTCCTTTTTATTTATCATTTGTAACAACGGAAGCTTTTGAAAAATCACCGTTTATTATATTTAAAAGATTGTTTTTTTCAAACATATTACATACTACAATAGGTAGCTTGTTATCCTTAGCAAGAGCTATGGCAGTATCGTCCATAACTTTGATATTATCTTGCATAGCCTCTTCGTAAGTTAGTTTATCAAGTTTTTTTGCGTCTGGATATCTGTTTGGATCTTTATCATAAACACCGTTAACTTTTGTAGCTTTTATTATCATATCAGCACCAATCTCAATAGCCCTTAGAGTCGCGGCGGTATCGGTAGTAAAAAATGGATTTCCCGTTCCTGCGGCAAATATTACTACTCTGCCTTTTTCAAGATGTCTAATGGCTCTTCTAACGATAAAAGGCTCACATATCTCTTCCATCTTTATTGCGCTTTGGACTCTAACTTTTATTCCGTAATATTCTAACGCCTCTTGCAAAGCCACCGCATTGATAACGGTTGCTAGCATGCCCATATAATCACCAGAAGATCTTTTTATGATCCCCTCTTTTGCGGCACTTACGCCTCTTATTATATTTCCTCCGCCAACAACCAAACCTACCTCTATTCCCTTTTCAACCAAAATCTTAATCTCAGATGCTATAAATTTAAGAATCGAGGTGTCTATGCCGTATCCGCTTGAAGTAGAGAGCGCTTCGCCTGAAAATTTTACTAAAACCCTTTTACTCATCCTTAACCTCTATTTTTATTTTTGAAATTTTACTTAAAAACTCTTTAGGAATTCATTAGAAAGTGAGTTTATATTATCTTACTTTAATTAAGTCAAGAGGATTGATATGATAACTGTTTTTTGTTACTTCAAAAATAAGTTTTGTATTTACTCTTCCTATAACGTAACCTTTTTTTACTTTTTTACCCTTTTTGATAGTTGGTGCAATTTTGTCTATATGAGCGTAAATAGTATATAATCCCCTTTTATGTTTAATAATAATCACGTTGTTTAAATGGGGAGTTTTTTTTGCCAAAACAACTTTCCCGTTTAATACGTTCTTTACTTTAGCTTGGGGGATTAGGGGCTTTAACTCTATAAATTCGTTAAAGATTTTAATATTATAAATTGGATCTATATAACTGCCATATCTTTTTACTATTTTAAATTTATCTAAAGGAGGGATCGTTTTTGGCCCTTTGTATCTTAAAGTTTTTACCCTATGATAAGATTTGCCGATAGTTTTTACTTTAAATTTAGATGCCTTATTTCCTTTTAAAGCGACATTTTTTTCCTCTTTTAATATTTGAAGTTTGTTTAATGTGGCCCTTAAGCTTTTTTGTTCTTGAAGAAGCGTTTTTATTGCATCTTTATATTTTCTTTTTTTATAACCAAGAAGTTTTAAAGACTCTTTTTTTTGTTTTTTTAAACTAAGAAGTTGTGCTCTTTTTTTATCTAACTCTTCTATCTCTTTTTGTAATTGGCTCAATCTTTTTTGTTCGCTCTTTAGAAGTTTTTTTGTATCTAAAAATTTTGAACTTAACTTCTCAATTTTTTCTTTTTCACTTTTTTTAATAGCTTTTAATATCTCTTGATTTATTATATCTTCATATGTCTTTACAGCCAAATTTTCCATAATCAAGGATTTTGAAAAATATTTGGCTATCAAAATGGTTAACCTCTCTTTTAAGTTCTCTTGCTCTTTTAAAAGAGCAGAAGCGTTTTTTTGTATATCTTTTAATTTAATTTTATTTTTTTTGTAAAACTCCTCTTTTTGTGATAACTCTTTTTGTAGTTTTTTTAATTTTTGATCCACTTTTTTTATATCGTTTCTTATTTTTTCTATCTCTTTTGCTATTTTATTAAGTTTTGTATTTAATCCTTTAATGCTTTTTTCTTTTTTATAAAGCTCTTTTTTTGAATAATAGATCTTTCTTTCTATATCGCTTTTAGAAAAAGAGAGTGAATAAAGCAATATAAAAAATAAAAAAATCTTTATCATTCTTTAAACTGCCTTGTAGATACGTAAATTACGCTAAAGAGTGTTATTATTAGACCAGCTGCGCCCAATATAAAACAGTCTTGAATAATTTTTTCCAAACTAATATTTATATTGATAAATTCAAAAAACTCTTTTACTATTTTAGAGTTTAATATATAATAATAAGCACCGATTAAAGCCAAAGTACTTATAAACGTATCAACAATAGCAAGTCTTATCAAAAGACCGCTTCTCATCCATAGGGGTGCGCCAAAAAGCTCCATTATATACATTCTCTCTCTATGTTCCAAATGCCAAACATGAATCTGCTTTAATATAAGCAAAAAGCTTATTATTCCGATAAGCAATAGAAAAATTTTTGAAATCTGTTTTAATACAAGCAAAAGATTGAAAATTTTTGTATGAGTTTTTGAAAATGTTTCAATCCTTTGAATTGAGTCTAAATTTATTAATCTTTTTTTTATTTTATTAAGCTCGTATGATGATGGAAAATGGTTTAGATATAGTTTATAAAATTTTGGTAAAAATCTTTTTAAAGCATTAACATCTATATCTATATTTTCGTTTTTTAGTCTATTTATCATATATTTTGGATCTATCTCTTCAAGTTTTGCAATATCTACATAACCTTCTAAATCTTTTTCTTTCAACTCTTTTTTTGCAACCAATATAATCGTATAATCCTCTTTTAGATTTACTTCATATTTTTTAATTATTTTATCGGTAATCATATAAAATTCAATGGAAAAAAATATTGCAAAAAGGGGAATAATCAAAGAGAGATGATTTTTAAGAGACTTCATAAATTGTTCCATCCTCAATATGAAAATGTTTGTAATTTGTATGTAAATTTGTAGGTATATGATGAGTTACGACTACTACAGTAGTTCCTAACTGTTCATTTGCTCCAACTAAAAGATTCCATATAAGATTTGAAGAGTAATCATCCAAATTTCCAGTTGGCTCATCGGCTAGGATAATTACCGGATTGTGGGCCAGGGCTCTTGCCATTGCAACACGTTGCTGCTCTCCTCCGCTTAATTCTAAAGGATATTTATCGGCTTTATTGGAGAGTTTTACGTGTCTTAAAAGCTTTTTAGTCTGCGTTTCGCAAATATCTTTTGAATATCCAGCAATTATTAAAGGAAGCATAACATTTTTTTTAACGCTCCACTCATTAATAAGTTTATAATCTTGAAAAATAATGCCAAGATATTTTCTTAAAAACCTAAGTTTTGAACTTTTGATATTGTTTAATTTTACTCCTCCAATTTCCAATATACCGCTTTGAGGTTTTAAAGCCCCATAAAAGGATTTTATCAAAGTAGATTTTCCGCTTCCGCTTGGCCCGGTTATAAAAACAAAATTTCCGCTCTCAATAGAAAAATTGCTATTTTTTATTACATGCTCATCTTTTTTATACCCGAGTGTCAACTCTTTTGCTACGATAACTTTATTTCCCATTTAATAACTCTTCTATTTTTTTGTGTGCTTTAATATTACCAGACGAAAGAACCGGTTTTTTAGGAAAATATCTTAATTTTTTATTCTCTAAAATAAGATACTTATGCTCTGGTCTATCAAAATTCCCAAAAGATAACCTTATTAATGCTCTATTATCATCAATCTTATAAACTTTTTCAAAGTGAACAAAAAAATCATCAAACAACTTCGGTTTTAAATCTATTTTTTTTATTAATTCATCCAAATTATATTCTTTTTTAAATTCAAAATCAAAACTTAAATTTAAAGGTTTTGATTTTTCTATATTATACATTCTAATATCAAATATATCTTTATTTAGCCTTTTCCATCTATCTTCATATTTGCTCACTATTGGAGGTTCAATATTTTTTGTAACCTCTAATTTTACTTTCTCCTCATCCAAAAAAAGCTCTAAAGCATAATCAAAATAGTTTTTACTATCGGTTCTTAACTCTAAAATCCCGTCAACTTTTAAAACCCTTTTTGCCTCTTGAATAAATTTTTTAGAGATTACCCTTCTATGAGGTTTTTTATCCCAAGGTACCGGAAAATGAACGAAAATTTTACCTACTATATTTGAAGGAACAAACTCTAAAAAGAGTCTTGCATCATAATCGATTATATAAAGATTTTTAATATTTTGTATCTGAATCTGTTTTAAAACCTGTTCAATTGAAGGTTTGTGTATCTCAATCCCTATAAAAAGTTTGTCCGGATTTTTCTTAGCTTGATATAAAAGATGCCTCCCGCTTCCAAAACCTATCTCTATCCATACCTCTTTATTTTTAGGAAAGGAGTTTGCAAAAAATTCTATCGTTTTTAAATATTCTTGACTCTTTTTAAAATGTTTTTCGTCTATTTTTGAAATATTTGTTCTAATTACTTCGCACTCAGCAAGATCGCAAAAGTTTAGAAGAGCTTTTTTAATGATGGTATTTGGTGAAATTCTTGTTATTTTATCGCTTTTTATAATGAAATTATTCTCTTTTTCCTTAATAGTTAATAAAAAAAAGGTGTTATTATATTTTACTCCAACAAGAGTCTCCTTTGAGTTTATATAAGGTTTCGCAAACCACAAAAACTCAAAATTATCCTTTTTTTGCGGTGTTTTAAACTCTTTATATTTTTTTACGACTATATGAGGCATATTCTATTTTTTAATAATTACTTCAACAGGTTCTGAAGGTTTAGATATGATTTGATATTTATCTATAGCATAAACTCTATATTCATATTTTACACCTGGAACTATCGATCTATCCACAAAAGATGTGGTTAATATATTTTTATATTTATATACTTTTTTATCCAAAATACCTTGTTTTTCCTCTTTTATAACCATATATTTAACCGCTCTATCGTCTGATGCTTTCCATTTGATAACCACTGCTTGATCGTTAATGTTTGTAGAAACTATAATAGGTGGTTGGGGTTTTGGGAGAGTGCTACCCATAACCGGGACATCTTGTTTAAAACTCTCAAGCCCATCTTTATCCACTGCGGTTACCTTATAAAACTTTTTTACCCCATCTTCTCCTATTAAATCAACATATTTTGTTCCTTTAACCTTTGCATGAACTATTACAAAACCATATGAAAAAGGACTTCTATACACATTGTAATGATCTATATCTTTTTCGGGGTTTGGCTCCCATGAAATTATTATTTTCTTGGGTAAATCCTTTGTGGCTTTTAGACCTTTAACCATTTTTGGTCTTGGTTTTGTAAAAGCTTTTACAACTTTACTTGGAGAAGAGACGATTCCGTCAAATGTTCTTACCCTTATTCTATAAAAATATATATGGTTATCTTTTAAATCTTTATCTATATATTCTGCTTGCAATCTATTTTTAACAACGGCTATCTCTTTCCATTTTGGATCATCCTGCTCGCTTCTTTCTATGATATACTCTTTTACCCTGGAGTTTGGATGGGGTCTCCAAATTATTTTTACCCTCCTTGGAAGATGGCTAATAGCCTCTATAAAACTTACACTTTCAATCAAAGGCAAGGTTTTAACTCTAACAACATCGCTTGGGACAGATTCCCTTCCTTCTTTATCGTATGTAGACATTCTATAAAAATATAAAGTATTTGGCTTTAGATCTTTATCCACATAATGGGTACTAAATCTATCTTCAATTACTGCAACTCTTTTTAATTTCGAATAGCTGCTACCTCTATAAAGATAATATCCTTCAACTCTTTCGTTATAAACTGGATCCCACTCAAAAGCAACGGAAGTAATGTCGGCTATTACTCTTATTTGCTCAACTTTAGGAAGCGATGGATCGATTTTTGGCTTTTGTGCAACTCCGGGCCGTTTGGCACAGCCGCTAACAAACAGTATCAAAAAGCTTAATAAAATTATCTGGTAAAATTTTTTCATATATATTCCCCCAATCAAATCTTTTTTTCAAAAATAGCTCCATATCCTCTGGCAAAGGAGCTATAAATCTCATCTTTTTCTTAGTTTTTGGATGGATGAGATATAAAATATATGCATGCAAATAGACTCTGTCTATTTTAACATTTTGGCTCTTAAAACCATATAAACTATCTCCTAAAATATGTCTTGAAATAGATGCCAAATGAACCCTGATTTGGTGGGTTCTTCCGGTATACAATTTGGCGCCGATAAGTTCATATTTTTCATCAAAACTTGTAGCAATTTTCACAAAAGCCGTTTTTGCGTATCTTCCACCTTCGACAATACCCATTTTCAATCTATTTTTAGGATTTCTAGCGATCGGTTTTTCGATAATTATATTTTCTTTTAAAGGAGGCTCGATTATTGCTAAATAATATCTGCCCATTTTTTTTGATTGAAGCTGCTCTGATAAAATTTTATGAGAAAGATTATTTTTTGCTATCACCAAAAGACCACTTGTCTCTTTATCAAGTCTATGCACGATTCCTTGCCTTTCATCTCCGGCAATAGTTGATAAAGAGATCCCCATTTTTTTAAGCCAATCTACCACAGTTGCATCTTTCACGCTTGGTGCGGGATGAACGGTAATGCCGCTTGGCTTATTTATAACTAAAATATCATCATCTTCATAAACAATCTCAATATCAAAATCGACCTTTGCAAAACTTTTTTTCTCAACTTCTGGAATAATTACTTCAACAGTTTCGTTCCCCTTTAATTTTATTCCACCTTTTTTTGCAACTTTGTTACCAACTTTAACATAGCCCTTTTTTATTAATGCTTCCACTTGGTTTCTTGAAACATTTAAAACACTACATAAAAACTTATCAAGCCTCTCTTCTTTTTGCGCCTTAAACTCTTTTTTTTCCAAAAATCAACCTTTATAGTATAATTTCAAAACTTATTTTACGGAAAAAAATATGAAATTTATGATAGATAGAAGAATAATAACACACTTTGATTTTATTTTAATACTTTTAATTATTCCTATCGTAACACTCTCTTTCAATCTAATATCCGAAATAGACCCGATTCTTTCAAAAAAACAGCTTGTTTATATATCTATAGGGATCGGAGCTTTTATACTATTTTTTTTAACGCCCCTTAGAGAATATAAATGGCTAATACCAACAATATATTGGATCAATATAGCTCTTTTAATTAGCGTTGATCTTTTTGGTGTAAGCAAATTAGGTGCAAAAAGATGGCTTGAAATACCTTTTATCCATTTTACGATACAGCCATCTGAAATTTTCAAACCGGCGTTTATTTTAATGATTGCCTACTTAATTCAAGAAAACCCTCCTCCTAAAAAAGGATACGGATTAAAAGATTTTTTAAAAATCTCTTTTTTTATTCTTTTGCCATTTATTTTAATTGCAAAAGAGCCCGATCTTGGAACGGCGCTGATTCTTTTAATCATAGGTTATGGGGTTCTTTTTGTTGTAGGTGTAAACTGGAAAATATGGGCTTCTATTATAATATTTTTATCTCTTTTTGCACCTATCTCTTATAAATATCTTCTCCATGATTATCAAAAAAAAAGAATTCATGATTTTTTAAGTGAAAAACCGAGCTATCATGTTCAACAATCCATTATCGCTATAGGTTCTGGCGGTCTTATGGGAAAAGAAAAAGATGAAGCCACGCAAACACAGCTTAAATTTTTGCCTATAGCCTCAAGTGACTTTATTTTTGCATATTATGTAGAAAGATTTGGTTTTTTTGGAGCACTTTTTCTTGTTTTTTTATACGCTCTATTAATACTTCATATACTTAGCCTAAATTATAAATTAAAAGGTGATTATTTTACCCAAGTGGTAGCAACAAGCATAGCAATGTTACTTTTTATGTATATGAGCGTAAATATCGCGATGACCATAGGACTAGCCCCCGTTGTAGGAGTCCCTTTGCCACTTTTTAGCTACGGAGGCAGTAGTTTTGTAAATTTTATGATTCTTTTTGGGATTTTAGAACATCTACTTGCATTTCGTTTTAATTTTTTGTATAATTCCACCCGTGCTTAACAAGTTTCCTGTTGGGCTCGTAGCTCAGTTGGTTAGAGCAACCGGCTCATAACCGGTTGGTCGCAGGTTCGAGTCCTGCCGAGCCCACCACATAAATCTCACACATTATAAACTTCTTTTTTTCATTTAGATCCACAAACATAAGTTACGTCTTTTATGGCTTTTGCCCAATGCGGAGTATTTGGCGGAGAATTTAACCTATCTCCCGGTTTTAACAAAAACTCCTTTTTTTCATTTGCTATAATAATCTCACCTTCAATAACCCATCTTACTTCTTCAAAAGGATGAGTATGAGTTGGATAAAATGTTCCTTTTTTATCTTTCCAAATAAATATATTAAAATATCCCTCTTTTTCTAAAATCTCTTTTATACTTTTAAAATCTAAAACTCCGGTTTTTTCATACTTCATCTTAAAAACTCGCTACCACATTCTTTGCAGTGCCAATTTGGTGCATCTATACTTCTTGCAATAGATCCTATTTTTATCTTTTTTTCTTTCTCTTTTTCTAATAAATCTTTATCTATCTTAAAGCCATAAATTATAGGTATTACATATTTATTTGTCTTACAATATCTACATCTAGGAATAATTTTTCTTCTTATTTTTGAGTTTTGTTTATTCAAGCAAAGATCCTTTTACTAAATATTCTCAAAATTTTTTAAATAATATTAAGTTTTGATATAATAAAAAATAAATCTTTCAGGAGTAATCAAATAAAA
>NZ_CEXZHP010000030.1:0-11493 GCF_982775275.1 Nitrosophilus sp. | reverse complement strand
ATAAAATTTTCAAACTAAAATCGCAAAGCTTTCGCTCAATTTGTAATTTTTCAGAAGGTTCAATAACTAATTTCTTCTCATCGTTATGGTATTTATAACTTTTGCGCCTATTAAATCTCCCCAAACGTTTATACTTGTTCTAAACATATCCAAAAATCTATCCACAGCGATAATTAACGCGATATACTCCACACTAAGTCCTACGCTTTGCAAAATCATAGTCATCATAATAAGTCCAGCTCCAGGTATCCCGGCCGCGCCAATAGAGGCAAATGTAGCCATAACAAAAATAATAATCTGCTGCGATAAGCTAAGTTCCACTCCGCTAATATTTGCTATAAACATAACCGCTATCGATTCATATAAAGCCGTTCCGTCCATATTTATCGTTGCTCCAAGAGGCAGAACGAATCCGGCGATTTTTTTATCTATTTTTGCTTTAATTTCTGCAGTTTCTATAGAAACGGGAAGGGTGGCCGAACTTGACGCGGTGGAAAAAGCTACCATTAAAGCCTCTTTTACTTGAGAAAAGTATCTAAAAGGATCTATTTTTCCAAAAAAATATAAGATTATTCCCAGCGTAAAAAAGGCGTGTAAAAATAGCGCGCTCAAAACAGCTATCACGTAACTATAAAGCTCAAAAATAGGATCCAATCCATTTTTAGCAACAGTATAGGCTATCAAAAAAAAAACTCCGATTGGCGTTAGATTTATTACCCATTTTGCCAATACCATCATAGAGTCGTTTATAGAGTCAAAAAAGTTATATAAAATTTTTTGTTTATCTTTTTCTATAAACATAACCGAGATTGCAAACAAAATAGCAAAAAATATAATTGGCAAAATTTTTCCGTTAGATAGCGCATTAAATATATTTGTAGGGATAAAAGAGAGCAAAAAATCGCTAAATGGTATATTTTTTGCGGCGATATTTTGATCTAAATTTTGAGAAATTTCCATACCCTTTCCAGGATCTATAATATTTACCACTATTAATCCCAGCAAAACCGCTAAAGATGTAGTAAGAAGATAGTAGATAAAAGCTTTTAAACCTATAGATTTTAAATCGTCGCTACTTTTTAAGCCGACTATTGCTATAAAGATTGAGGCAAAAACAAGGGGGATTATTAACATTTTTAACAAAGAGATATAAATGTCTCCGATAAATTTTAGGTTTAAGGCTATCTCTTTAAACCAATATCCAAAAATAAAACCAAAAATTATGGCGATAAAAGTAAGATTTTCAAGTTTTAACACTCTAGCCAACGGCCGCCTTTATAAAAAAAGATTAAGTAGAAAAATGATAATAGATATTGTACCAAAAATTAAACTATTTCCTATGGCGTTGGCTCCCTGACAGCTTGTGCAGTTTTTATATTTTTTTGTTTCGTAGTTTGAATAAAAGAGATAAAATAAAATAGCTAAGATATTTATAACACTCCATACCGGTATGATATTTGGATTGTATTTGATGAAAAATTTTAAAATAAAGGCAAATATCTCTAAAATTACGGAAACTTTTATCCCAAAAAGTATCTTATCTTTTATAAAAGTAGTAGGACAGCTTTGGTTTTGATACTCTTTAATAAATTTTTTTGCCTCTTTTTTAGGTAGTTTATTTATCAAAAGTCCGCCAAAAGTTAGATCAATCTTTCTTTGAAGCCATATAGCGTCATCTCCTTTTAATTCCAAAAATTTTTGATTATTGTTTCTATCAAAATAGGTAACTTTAATATTTTCATATCTTTTTATCTCAAACTCTTTTGCGGGGATTGTTTCGTCTGTCTCTTTTGAAGTTACAAAGCCTTTATAAAAGTAGATGGAAGGATTTATAAGCTCTAAAAAATCGTTATCTTTTTTAAATACTACGATTTTAAGGGGAACTCCCAATTGGATGGCCGATAATCCTTTTAAATTGTTAGCTTCGCTTATTTTTTTCATATCTTCTAACAATTTAAAAAGATTTTCGTCAAACTCCCTTACTTCTCCGCTTATTTGCATTAGTTTGGGATCTGGGTATGTTAAAAGTTTCTTCTCCAAAATATTCCTTTTTTATCAGCGCAAAAAGCGCTGATTTGATCTGTTAATGGTGGCTTTTTGCCACAACTTTTAGCATTTTAAGATTTATTACGATAAATCTTATAAACTGATATATTTTACAAGTTCTTAAAAATTTTTGAAACGGGCCCGGAGCCATCGTTTCAAAAGATTTGTTATCGTATGGTCTTATATTTTTCATTACATCTTCATATCCGCCCATTGCCATAATACTCTCCTTTTATAGTTTAAATTTTATTCTGGGATCATCGTCCAGCCTGGATTTAATTTTGCTTTATACATAAACATATAATGTAAAATATGTTTGATCCAGTGGCCCGCAAGCCCGATTTCACCAAAAGTATATTCAGGGTCTCTACCTGTTCCTGGAAATTTTTCATAATCTGGAACAACCGGATATACCGTTAACGCCGCTGCGGTTCCATCCCACCAACTTTTTCCGGTGCTTGCAACGCAAGCGGCACCCATTTCAGCCATAGAAGCGTGATGTTGTGGTTTGTCCGCTTTTCCTTGGATCATCTCAACTATGCTTTGAGCTACGGTTTTTCCGATGATTCCAGAAGGCATTCCCGTTCTAGGAGGAGCCGGAGTGATAACTGTTCCGTTTACCGATTTCATAGGTTTGCTTATTGGATGCGGCGGTGCAAAAGCTATCCCAACGGCAAAAATATTTTGATAGTCTGGATTTTGATAATATTTTGGCCAATCGCTTGCTTTCCACTCTTCAAAAGGTTTTGGCGTATAATCTGCGTCAACTTTTAAAAATCCGTTAGGAGCAAAAAGTTTATCGGTTATATCGTTTCCGGCTTTATCGTAGGCTTTTAATCCAACACCGCTAAACGGAGGTATAAGCATCGCAAAATCAAAATCTATCTCTCCTTCGCTGCCGTCTAACAACTCATAATAGGCTTTTCCTGGCTCCACTTTTTTAACGGCGGCTCCCGTAATCCAGTCAACTCCTCTTTCAACAAACAAAGACTCAGCCATTATTTTACTTGAGGTTAGATATCCACCAAAAGTGATATGCACGCCCGCTACTCCAAAATCTCCCAAAAACTGCTCGTTTGATATCCACTGAATATCGGCTTTATCTCTTACGCCGGCTTTTCTAAGATTGTATTCGATATTAAATATATATTCAAAGGCAGCTCCTTGACAGGTGCATGTGCCGTGCCCCGTTCCTATTAAAAATTTTTGTCTCTCACCCTTTTTCATCTTCTCAATCGCTACTTGAAAAGCATCGTTTGCCTGAGCAGCATGTTGATATGTACAAACAGACCAGGTATGTCCGCCATCTGGTCCCAATCCTTCGGTAGCTCCAAAGTTAAGTTTTGGTCCGGTAGCGTTTATTAGATAATCATACTCTACCTCTTCGGTTTGACCTTTTTTTGATGGATCGGTATATTCTATGGTAACGTATGGCTTTTCGCTTCCCTCTTTTCCTTCTGGATGTATAGATATAGCTTTAGCCTGTTTAAAATCGATTCCGGCTTTTTGATAAACGGGTGCTAGTTCAAAAACAACATCTTCAGGCTTCATTTCACCTACGCCAACCCATATATTTGATGGAATCCAGTTCCATTTGCTGTTTGGAGATACGACTACAACTTCATGGGAATCTCCTAACCAATGTTTTGCGAAAGTTGCAGCGGTATGTCCAGACACACCAGCGCCTAATACAACTAATCTTGCCATTTAAACCCCTTTAAAATTTAAATTCGACACTTATTATAATCCTTTTATCTTTAAATAATTATTAGAAAAATTAATATTAAAACTTATAAGAATTATAAGTAAAAATTAAATAACGGCAAGTTATTAAAGTTATAAGTAGTTCCAATATTTAGGAGATAAAATTGAGATATTCGTTTTTAAAGCCTACATATCTTTTTGCGGAGTTATAAAGTTCTTTTACCTCATTATCCGAAAGCTCTCTTACAACTTTTGCTGGACTTCCAAGTATAAGACTTCTTGGAGGAAATTTTTTCCCTCCCGTAACCAAAGCTCCCGCTCCAACGATAGACTCCTTGCCAATTATCGCTCCATCAAGGATTGTTGAATTCATGCCTATTAAACAGGCATCTTCTATGATACACCCGTGTAGCATAACTCTATGTCCTACGGTTACGTCGTTTCCTATTATCGTAGGAAATCCGTCGCTCATATCAGCCTTTTTATAATGGGTTACGTGGATCATGGTTAAATCTTGAATATTTGTTCTATCTCCGATTTTTATATAATGAACGTCTCCTCTTATGACGCATCCAAACCATACAGAACTATCTTCGCCTATTTCGACGTTTCCTATGATTGTAGAATCTGGCGCTATCCATACATTTTTTTTAATTTTTGGAAACCACTCTTTATATCTTAATAACATTTTTATCCTTTTTAGCTCTCTTTTAGCAATCTTCTAGCCAACTTTTTTGCTTTGCTGACATTTGTTTTTTTATGAGAAGAATAAAGCATATTGGTATACTCTTCCATAACTATTTGAGAATTTATAGGGGTTTTTCCTAAGCTTTTTATTTTAACATATTCGCCATTTTCTTGCAGTTCTCTTGCTAAAACGTTATCATTTATTTGAAGATTTAATATCTCAAAAAGTTTATCGGATATCTCTTTATCAAAAATCGGAGTCATCAACTCTATACGTCTTTCAAGATTTCTTGGCATCCAATCGGCACTTGATATAAAAATAGACGGATTTGAATGTTTAAAATAAAAAATTCTTGCATGTTCTAGATATTTTCCTACTATAGATATAACTCTTATATTTTCGCTAACATCTTTTACTTTAGGTCTTAAACAGCATATTCCTCTCACTATTAGATCTATTTTGACTCCCGCTCTTGATGCTTTATATAAAGCGACTATAACTTCTGGATCGACCAAAGAGTTCATTTTAGCTATTATTCTTCCCTCTTCGCCTTTTTTTGTCTCGTTTTCTATTAGATTTAAAAGTTTTGGTTTTATTTGGGTAGGGGACATATATAAGGTATTTAGTTTTCCTTTTTTTGAAAAACCGGTTAAATAGTGAAAAAATCTTGTTGCGTCATCGGTTATCTCTTTTTTTGAGGTAAAAAAGCTTGCGTCTGTATAGATTCTTGCGGTTGAGGGATTGTAGTTTCCGGTAGCTAAATGAACATACTGTTTTAATCTATCTCCCTCTTTTTTTATGATCTGAGCTATTTTTGCGTGAACTTTAAATCCCGGAATTCCAAAGATTACATGGGCGCCTGCGTCTTCAAGAGCTTTTGCCCATATAAGATTGTTTTCTTCATCAAATCTAGCTTTTAGCTCAACCATTGCAGTAACTTGCTTTCCGCTTTCTGCGGCTTCTATAAGAGCTTTTACGATAGGTGAATCTTTTCCCACTCTATAAAGAGTCATTCTAATGGCTAAAACATCGGGATCTTTTGAAGCCTCTTCTATAAATTTAACAACGGGATCAAAACTCTCATAAGGATGATAAAGTAAAATATCCTCATGTTCTACAAGATCAAAAATATCTTCTTGATCAAGGGGAGGCAATATTTTTGGCGTAAAAGGTTCATACAATAGATGAGCAAAGTTTTTGTTTGATACAATTTGCCAAAGACTACCCATATTTAGTGGCATTTTAAATCTATAAATATCGTCTTTGAAAACTTGAATATGGGAATTTAGAAATTCAAGAAGATCTTCATCAATCTCCTCTCCAACCTCCAATCTTACGATCTCTCCTTTTCTTCTAAGTTTTAGTCCCTCTTCTAAAAGCTCCATAAAATCGTCCGCTTCTTCCTCTTCTATTTCTATATCGGCGTTTCTTGTTACTCTAAAAGGAGCGCTTGATAAAAGTTTGTATCCCGGAAAAAGCGTGTCTATATGCTCTGCTACAATAGACTCTATAGGAATATAGGTGTTTTCAAGCTGTATAAATCTTGGCAATACTCTTGGAAGCCTAATTAGGGCATATTTGATATCATGTTCGTTTTGAATATCGGCAAGTTTTAAAACAAGAGCAAAACTTAAATTGTTTAGATGAGGAAAAGGGTGGGTGGCATCCACCGCGATTGGAACGATTACCGGATATAGTTGATTGAAAAAATATTTATCTACCTCTTTTTTAGTTTTCGCATCCAAATCTTTATAACTTTTTATATATAACCCCTCTTTCTCTAAAAGCTCTATTATCTCAAAAAAAGTTTTTTCAACCTCTTTTTGTTCGTTATGTAGATAGTTTCTTATCGCCCTAAGCTGAGATAGAGGAGACATTTTATCAGGACCCGTTACCGAAACTCTTGATTTGAAAAGCTGCTTTAAACCGGCAACCCTTATCATATAAAATTCATCAAGATTTGTTCCGTAAATTGCGATAAATTTTAACCTCTCAAGCAAAGGATTCTCTTTTTTTTGAGCCTCTTCCAATACTCTTGTATTAAATCTTAGCCAAGATAATTCTCTGTTAATAAATAGTTTAGGATCTTTTAGATTTATCATTTTCACCCTTTTAAAATATAATGAAACACTCAATTATTTTTTATTTTAGCAAATATAGATAAAATTTTATATATAAGCTTTTTTTATCTAAAATTTGGAGATAAAATATGAGGATTTACGATATTGTAGAAAAATATAAAAAATTTAAAGAGCTTGAGTTCAAAAGACATGAAAAGCTTTTTATAGAGCTTGCGAAAAAGGGACAGAGTCCAAAAACGCTATTTATTGGGTGTAGCGATTCAAGAGTCGTTCCATCTTTGATTACCGGAAGTAAACCGGGAGATCTTTTTGTTTTTAGAAACATAGGAAACTTTGTTCCTCCTTTTAAACCCGATTTTGAGTATCATGCAACCGCCGCGGCGATAGAGTATGCCGTAAGCGTTTTGGGGGTAGAAGATATTATAGTTTGCGGACATTCTCATTGCGGGGCATGTGAAAGTTTATATAAAGATATTCCAAACTCTTTAGAGCTTATCCATACAAAAAAATGGCTCGAACTTGGACAGAAGGCAAAGGAGGCTGCAATAGAGGCGGTAGGGTTTGATGATAAAGAGTCGCTTTTGAGATTTACCGAAAAAATTTCGATACTTTTTCAGCTAGAAAATCTACTCACATATCCGGAAGTAAAAAAAAGAGTTAAAGAGAAAAAACTTTTTTTGCATGGATGGTATTGTAAAATAGAAAGCGCAGAGATAGAGTATTATGATAGTGAAAAAAAAGATTTTTTACCTCTTGGATAATTAAATGACTGAAAATTTAATATTGGCTCTTTCTGGCTTAGGTCTGTTTTTATATGCGATGATTTTACTTGAAGAGTCTATGAAGGAGGCGGCTGGAAGAAGTTTTAAAAGAGTTTTACAAGAGTCAACAAAAACGGTTTTAAAATCGATTTTGGTAGGTTCTATCGCTACCGCTATCCTTCAAAGTAGCTCTATAGTCTCTCTTATAGTGTTATCATTGGTAGGTGCCTCTCTTATGAATTTAAAAAGCGGCATCGGAGTGATTTTTGGCGCAAATATAGGCACAACGTTTACCGCCTGGCTTGTTGCCCTTCTTGGGTTTAAGCTAAATATTGAGAGTTTTGCTCTTCCAATGGCCGGGCTTGGAGGGTTTTTGCTTCTTTTTTTCCAAGAAAATAAAAAAATAGCTTCCTTTGCAAAGCTTTTACTTGCTCTTGGTATACTCTTTTTAGGCTTAAATTTTATGAAAGAGAGTATGGAAATATTTGCTAAAAGCGTGGATTTAAAAGAGTATGCAAGATACGGTATTATAACGATGGTAGCCATAGGCTTTCTAATAACCGCCATAATTCAGTCAAGCTCCGCCTCAACTGCGATATTTTTAACCGCGCTTCATTCAAATATAATCACTTTTGAAATGGCTGCTGCGTTAACAATAGGGGCAAATATAGGCACAACCGTTACTGCGATTTTAGGATCAATCGGGGGAACCCCCGATAAAAAAAGGATAGCTATAGCCCATTTTATTTTTAATGTAGCTACCGGAGTAGTGGCGCTTCCTATGCTTACTTTGATGGATAGGTTTATTTTGGATATCCTTGGGTTAAGGGATGATTTAACTACCGGTCTTGCTCTATTTCATACGCTTTTTAACGTTTTGGGTGTAGTATTGTTTTCCCCTTTTATTCCATATTTGGCAAATTTTTTAAATAGATTTTTTAAAAAGACTCAAACGCCTCTTGCAAAATATATAGTAAAAGTTCCCACAGATATCCCAGAAGTTGCCATAGAAGCGGCAAGAAACGAAGCAAAGCATCTTTTTATGAATAGTTTAGAGTTTGGTCTTTTTATATTTAATGTAAGACCAAAAGATGTTTTGGTGGACAAACTAAAAACAAAAGAGGTTTTAGAAAAAAATAGCGATATATTGGATATTAACTATTTAAGGCTATATAAAAATCTAAAAAGATTGGAAATTATGATCATCTCATACGCAAACGAAATAAGATCCATGGAGTTAAGCGAAGATGAGTTAAAAGCAATTAATGATATAGTTTATTCTGTTGAGAGGATAATCTTTGCCGCTAAAACATTAAAAGATATAAAAGAGGATATAGATAAGTTTGCCTCAACATTAAATGAAAACGAGTATAAAATGTATCAACATTTTAGAAAAAGAGTGGTTAAGCTTTTTAAAAATCTTGTTAGATTAGTGGAAGGTGAAGAGGAGAGGGCTCAAAAAATCATAGAGATATATCATCAAATATTAAACGATAACGAAGAGGCTTTATCGTCGATTGCGGTTTGGATAAAAAAGTATGATCTAGATGAAGAGACGGCCGCTACCGTTTTAAACGTAAACAGAGCGATATATCTTGCTTCAAAAAATCTCCTTGAAAGTGCCGATAGACTATTTTTGCCAAATGTTACCCTTTTGGAGGGGTAATTTGAAGTTTCAAGTTTGAAGTTTGAAGTTTTTACAGACTTTTAATTTTCTCTATTTCGTCTCTCAATCTTGCCGCCTCTTCAAATTCAAGTTTTCTTGCTGCTTCGTGCATAGCTTTTTTGAGCTCTTTTATAATTTTTTCCTTCTCTTTTGGAGGAAGTTTTTGCATCTTTTTCTTTTTTTCGTAAAGAAAATCAAGATCTTCGCTTTTTAAATTTTCATCAAGTTTTCTTTTAACCGTTTTTGGAATAATTCCATGCTCTTTGTTATAAAGCTCTTGTTTTTTTCTTCTATATATAGTTGTTTTTATCGCGTTATACATAGAGTTTGTAATCTTATCCTTTATCTCTTCTAAGAGATTTTCATCGTCAACTTCTATCTTTTTTTCTATCTTGTCGGCAAACATTAAAACTCTACCTTCAACGTTTCTTGCAGCTCTACCCATAGTTTGGATAAGACTTGTTTCGCTTCTTAAAAACCCCTCTTTATCGGCATCTAAAATAGCTACCATACTAACTTCTGGAAGATCTAACCCCTCTCTTAGTAGATTTATCCCTATAAGCACGTCAAATTCTGAAAGTCTAAGTCCTCTAATTAGTTGATTACGCTCTATTGCGTCGATTTCTGAGTGCATATATCTAACTCTAAGTCCCAAATCCGCATAATATTTTGTTAACTCTTCGGCCATTTTTTTTGTTAGGGTCGTAACTAAAACTTTATTTTTCTTTTTTATCTCCTTTTTTATCTCATCATATAAAGACTCAACCTGATACTTAGAGGGCAAAAGATAAACTTTTGGATCCAAAAGTCCGGTTGGTCTAATGATCTGCTCAGCTACTACACTGCTAAGTTCAAGTTCTGTTTGTGCCGGAGTTGCTGAGACAAAAAGGTAGTGGGGAGCTTTGTTTATAAACTCTTCAAACTTTAAAGGTCTGTTATCTAAAGCGCTTGGAAGTCTAAAACCATACTCTACCAATACCTCTTTTCTGCTTCTATCGCCCGCATACATTCCTCGAAACTGAGGAAGGCTTACGTGTGATTCGTCTACAATTATTAAAAAATCTCTATTCATAGCTTCAAAATAGTCTATCAAAGAGTATGGTGTTTCTCCGGGCTTTTTCCCGGTTAGATGTCTTGCGTAGTTTTCTATACTTTTGCAAGTTCCGGTAGTCTCAAGCATCTCCAAATCAAACTCCGTTCTTTGTTTCAATCTTTGATACTCAATCAATTTATTCTCTTTTTTAAAATATTCTAGTCTTTCTTGCAGCTCTTTTTCTATCGATTTTATGGCTTGGGCTAGTCTGTTTTGTCCTACGATAAACTGATTTGCCGCATAGATGGTAACGGAGTTTAGCTCTTTTGTTTTTTTGTTTGTTAGAGTGTCAAAATAGTAAATCGATTCTATCTCATCGCCGAAAAACTCCACTCTTACAGCCTCTTCTTCGCTATATGCCGGATAGATATCGATCACGTCTCCGCTTACTCTAAAGTCTCCTCTGTCAAAAAATTTGTCATTTCTTTTATATCCCATCTCTACTAAACGGTAAAGCAGAGTTTTTTGGTCTATTTCGTGACCAACTTCTAGCTTTTGAACCATTTTTCTATATTCGTTTGGGTTTCCAAGACCGTAATTTGCGCTAACACTTGCGACTACTATAACATCTTCAAACTCCAAAAGACTAGCTGTTGCCGATAATCTAAGTCTTTCTAACTCTTCGTTTATAGAGCTGTCTTTTTCTATAAAAAGATCTTGCCTTGGAAGATATGCTTCTGGCTGATAATAATCGTAATAACTTATAAAATATTCAACATGGTTTTTTGGAAAAAAACCTTTAAATTCGCTATAAAGCTGAGCAGCCAACGTTTTATTGTGAGTCATAATGAGTGTTGGCATTTGAAGATTTTCTATAATTTTTGCCATTGTAAAGGTTTTACCGCTTCCCGTAACTCCAAGAAGGGTTTGATATTTGTTGCCTTTTTTTATAGATAAAGTAAGTTTTTCTATAGCTTGAGGTTGATCTCCGCAAGGGTTAAAATCGCTTATTAGCTCAAATTTAGCCAAGTTTTCTCCTAAATTTAAAATATTATTAATTAAAAAGTGATAGAATTATAGCAAAGTTTAAAAATAACTTAAAGGATATGGCGTGGAAGGTTTAAATCTTTTAGAAAAGCTAAATAACAAAATAGAGGAGCTTTTAAAAAATTATGAAAGATTAAAAGAAGAAAACGAAAATCTAAGAAAAGAGTTAGTAACTTGCAAGGCAAGCAACGAAGCAAAAGATGCTCAGATCCAAAAACTTCAAGAAGAGATAACTTTGAAGGATATGGAGCTTGAAGAGATTATACAAAAAGTGGAAAAAATATTGGGGCAATGAAAAAGATATCCATAACTGTCGCCGGAAAAACATATGATATAAATGTCGATAACGAATTTGCCGCACTACTTGAAGAGTCTATAAAAAAAGATTTAAAAATTGACGGCAACAACTCCGTAAAAAACCTGCTTGAGGCCTATTTGAAAAAAAATTATGAGTGTTTTATGATGGA
>NZ_CEXZHP010000029.1:10043-11989 GCF_982775275.1 Nitrosophilus sp. | reverse complement strand
TAGTTAAAATTGTTGAAAACGGAAAAAATGTTATGTATTTAAGAGATTTCGGTAACAATGGAAAAACGATAATATCCGTTTCACAAGTAAAAAATTGCAAACCTTTAGCAATGCCTATGATGCCTATGGTACCAATGGGAGGTATGCCGCAATAGCGGCTATATCTCCTCGCTAACCTCTTTTAATATTTCATCAAGCCTATTTTTAAATTTCTCAATTTTTTCAAAATTTTCTTCAAATATATCTTTTGTATGTGGAAACTTTTCAACCAATTCCTTATAAATATCTCTTTTTTCATCGGCGCTATTTTTTATAATATCAAAAAGTCTTTCCATCTCTTTTTTTGATACTACGGCTTTTAAAATATCCCTTAGCATTCTTTTTCTCTCTCTTATCTGAACATCCTCTCCAAATCTCAATCCAATAACTTTAATATCGAGTCTGCTAAAATATACTCCGCAGATTGCGGGAGTTAGCATATATTTTTGAACTATCTCTATAAATCCTTCTTCACTTACATCTTCTTCACACTCGTTATCTTCGCAACTTACATTAAAAGCGTCAAACTCTTTTTTTAAATCTTCAAAATCTATCTTCATGCTATTTCCTTATTTTTTTTGATAACTCTAATAACTTTAAATCGTCTATTAAACTCTCATTTTTTGAAGTTATAAACTTAAACTCCCTACCATCTTTATATGCCATGATCAAAAAATCATCAAGATTATAAAAAGCGGCCGCTTTTTTTTGAAATTCGGGCATAAATATGGTAACTTCCACTTTTGAATCTTTTAGGTTGTTTATAAAAAAGCCAAAATCCTCTTCATTAATATTTATACCTATCATCATTAGATTTTCTTTCAAAATCTCTTTGTTAACCACATTTATAAAACTCTTTCCAAAAACATCCTTGCCGGCAACGGCAATCAACTTCTTTTTGTGAATATCTACCGGATTCATTTTAACCCCCAAAGCTCTTTTGCGTCAAAATCCTCCATTTTGCATCTTGCACACAACATTTCATCTTCACCAAAATAGGTAAAAAACGCCCCGCACTCTTCGCATCTGACAACATTAAACTCTATCAAAGTTTGCAAAGATGACTCAAAAAACTCTTTTGTGTCGAAAAACTCGCTTAATTTTATACTATCTTTTTCGCACACATCGTGACATAAATAGCATCTTATGCAAAGCATGGGATCAAAAAATATTTTTGATCCTTTTTTGTCACAATTTAGAGCAGAAGTTGGACATACCCTATAACATATAGAGCAGTTATCGCAACTATAATCTATCTCTTTTTGACTTATAAAGGTTAAATATCTATTTTCCAAATATTTATACTCTTTTGGCTTATCTAATTTTTTTAAGATAGTAAAAAGAAGTTTTCTTTTATTGGGTATAGTTTTTTCTCTTATGGCTTTTGCATGATGGGAAGAAAGCGTAATTTGAGGATTTTCTAAACTCTCAACCTCCTCTTTGAACTCTTTTATCCCCTTTGTAGCGCCTTCTATCGTAAAGAGATTGAAAAAATCTCTTCTGTTTGAGCAACTCTTTTTTTCCAATGAAAGCTCTTTTAATATTATTTTTTTGCCCCCAAGCGTGGATAATATATAGTTTGCCTCTTCAACATTTTGTAAAATCTTTTCATAGCATTTATCTTTTATATGACAATCTTTACAATGCCCGATATCCAAAACCATCTCTTTTAAAAGTCCTAAAGATATAAGATACTCTACGTTTAATGCGCTAAGACATACAAAATTTGTTTTACAACTTACAATATTTTCTTCGCCTTTTATAAAGCTAAAAACGAACTCTATTACGCTAAAGCCTTTTAACTCTATCGCCTCGGTCGGACATACTCCTACGCAGGCCCCGCAAGAGATACAACTATCTTGATATATATTTAGTGCGCTTTCTTGAGTTTTAATAGCATCCACCGG
>NZ_CEXZHP010000029.1:0-9943 GCF_982775275.1 Nitrosophilus sp. | reverse complement strand
AACTATCTTGATATATATTTAGTGCGCTTTCTTGAGTTTTAATAGCATCCACCGGACATATATTTTCGCACCCGTTGCAACTACTAAATTTTGAATAGTATCTTACGCATCTACTTGGATCTAATTTTAATCTCAAATATTATCCTTTTTATCCAAATATCAAAAATCCTTTGTTCGAAGTATTCGAAGTCCGACTTCGAACCAGGAGTTTGAAGTATATCAAGCCCTATTTTAGTTTAAAACGTTTGTTCGAAGTCCGACTTCGAACAAATCTATACCTTGCTACATAACCACTCATAATCTTCTAACAAAAATTCTAACGCCAATTTTGCGGCATCTTTATAAAAAGGAGTTCTTGCCTGTTCTGCAACGTTTATTAGATACATAGGGGCAAATTTTAAAATATGCTCTTTTAAAAAATCTTTTTGTTCATTTTTTAATCTTTTTGCATACTCAAAATCCTCATCTTCAATCGCATTTGCTTCCAATTCAATCAAATTTTTCATAAACTCCAACTCAACCCCGATATGATCAGGGCTTACTACTCTTGCTTTATCCAAATCTACCCTAAAGCCGTATCTGTTATATATATCAACTACCTCATTTGCTCCACCGCTCTCGATCATCCCATCTTCTCTGGTATAAAAAGTCTCATAAGGGATTAAATGCATTATGGCAATATCGGTAAAATCTACATTTAAAACTTCATTGATAAGTTTATATCTGCTCATTTTATGTCTTTTATCCCACTCATAATATTCAGGAAAAAAATCTTTAAAATTTTTCAATTTTTCTATTTTAGCCAACATATTTTCGTCCATCTCTTGAATAAACAAGCGAGATATAAACTCGTACATCCCCTTTCTTTGAACAGTAATATCCATTACATTCCTTTATGATATAATAATTTTTATCCTACCAAAATATGGCTTTAAGGGAGTTTAGAATGAAAAAAGTATTTATTTTTTTAATAATTGCATCTACTCTTTTTAGCGCTTCTAAAAAATTAGATGGAAGCAAAATCTATACTCAATATGGATGTTACGGTTGTCATGGTGTGTACGCCGGCGGGGGTAATGGTTTTCCAAAATTGGCTGGAAAAAGTATCCACTATCTTACCAAAAAACTCGAAGGTTATCGCAATGGAACAATCAAATCAAATAGAGCCGATATGATGAGAGCGTTTGCTAAAGATTTAAGCAATGAAGAGATTAAAGCATTAGCGGTCTATTTAAATAACCTTTCTAGAAAAAAAGATGAAGAAGAGTATTATGAAGAGTTCACAATAGGAGATAGTAGCGGAAGTTAAAAATTGGTTAGCGGGAAACACCCGCTAAATTAACCCTTATACATTGGGTTTTTATAAGCTCTAAGAGTAAGTGGCGTAGCCGGCCTTTTAATAAACGGCGGTCTTCTAAATTTCATTTTTTCATTCACTGGACGGGTAAGTTTATCTCTCCACGCTTTATAAGTTTTGAAATTATTTTCATAATTTACATAAATATCGCCAAATTTGTCTTCTGGTTTAGCTTTTTCTACAAAAACCATCTGATGCCAAGCGTGGTTACCTGCAATCGGGTCTGGATGAACAGGAGCAACCGCATTTTGCCACGCACCCGTTAATCCGTCCCACCAGATATTGTCAAGATCCTTATTTATCTCTTTAAACTGCCATGAATCCTCTCTTTTTTTCATTCCTTTATCAATCCCCTCTTTTGCTCTCATATTAGCCACTTTTCCATCCATATTCATACTATAAAGAGGCGCGCCCAATCCCATAACTCCAAGCTTATGCTCAAATCCAGGAATATCGACCGCGTTTTTTAATTTCCATCTACCTGCATGGTGACTGCATGCGAGAACACCTGGTCTTGTAGCTTCGGTAGGAACGGCCATCGCAACAAAATATCCGCTCTCAAGTCCGCTTACCGTATCAACTATTCTAACTCTAATCTTATCGCCTCTTTTTATACCAAGCCTTTTCGCATCGCTGGTATGTATCCATACAGGATTATGGTTAGCGCTTATCTCCATCAAATGCTTAGAGTTTACGCTTCTTGTATGAATATTGTAAGGAAGTCTATAAATAGTGTTAAGAGCAAACTGATTATCTTGTTTTATATAATCATGATGCACATGAGTAACAATATGAATCATCTCTTTTCGCTCTATCTCATTTTTTGGATATATAGGAATAGCATATTCTGGCCATTCAAAATCTTTAGCCAACCAATCACAATAAAAATCAAGACGCTTGTCAGGCGTATGGAAACCATGATATACTTTACCGTCTATCTCTATTCCAAACGGTTTTCCATCATGATATAAAACATCATATTCATCTTTTTTAACTTCGCTAATAGGAATTTTTTTCCCATGAACTAAATAATAATTTCCGTCAAATTCAATCTCTTCTTCTTGAGGTTTATAAACATCGCTCTCTTCTGTCCAAGCTCCTCTATCTCTCATAAATTCATAACATGGATATTTACTGGTTGGATAAGCGGCTTTAGCAGCTTTTTTAAGTTTTGGCAAGTTAGAAAAAGCCGCATCATAAAGTTCAGCAATTGTAATAGGTCTGCTTGGATCTTCTTTACTTGTCCAATATTTTTTAACACCGTATCTGCCATCAGGATCAACATATCTAACAAACAGATTCGCCCAAAACTCATTCTCTTCCCAAACCTCTCCAAGACCAGCTTTTATATGCGCTTCGAGTGTAGCTTTTGCCGGATCCTTTGGCTTCCAGCCCATCTTTTCAAGGGCAACCCTCAAAGCCGGTTGTCTAAAAGCCGTCCATCTCTCAGGTTTAGTAGGTGATGATTGTTGATCATGGCGTTCACCTGATAATCCTACTGGCAATACATAATCACAATACCAGTTTGTCTCGCTCCATGTTGGAGATAGATTGAAAGTTAACTCAAATTTATCTTCTCTTTTTAACGCTTCGATCCATCTAAATCCATCTGGGTTAATCCAAACAGGATTGTACATCCTTGGAACCCAAACAGCTATTTTTTCAGCAATTTTAAAACCTCTTTTATTCCACTTTTCTCTCCACTCATCATCCATTATAAGATGTGGCAGTAAAAAGCTCATCTCATAAGTAGATAACGGATATTCGGGCGGCCATGAGTAATCATTCCAAGTATCAACTCTTTTTGGCGCTTTACCGGCAGAAGTAGCTTTAAAAAATTTTCCATTTACGCTAATCTCATGCCAGTGATGCCAAGTTACTCCTCCAATATCTCCTTTTAATGCGCCAACCAACGCTAATAATAAAAAGCCGGCTCTTGTATTCATCCAACCGCCTCTATGGCCAATTGTCCCGGCTCTCCAAAGATATGTAGATATCTTATCCCCCGCATCTACAACCATTTCCCACAGTTTTTCTAACTTATATTCTTGTCCTTCCAATCTACACTCTTTGACAACATACTCAATAGTATAAGGCCTATACATCTCTTTTAACATCTCGATAAAGCTTTCATAACTTTCATCTTTTGGAAGTTTTCTTATATAACCTTTTTCTCTGATAAATTCTAAATACTCTTTATCTCTTAGTAACTTTTTCCAATTAACCCATTTGCGCATAAATTCATGATCGACTAAATCTTCCCCGTTTTTACCTTTTTCGTTTAACACTCTATTTACAAGATAAAGATATAGGGCAGCTTCTGTTCCTGGCCAAGCTGGAATCCAAAGATCAGCCATACCGGCCGAGTTGCTTAATCTTGGATCAATTACAACCATCTTAGCGCCTTTTCTTCTTGCATCTGCAATATAACCGGCGCTTTGTTGGAAATAGTGCCCGGCATCAGCTGCATGAGAAGATTGTAAGAAAATAAGCCTTGAGTTCGCCCAATCCGGAGAGTTTCTATCATCATTTGCCCATTGGATTGATCCTTGTCTAGCACCTGCACTACAAATATTGGTATGAGAATTAAAACCGTCAAATCCTAAAGTGTGAGGTATCTTACCGCTAAAACCGTTTTCATTTGGACGTCCAACATGATAAATAAACATTTTTCGAGAAACTTCATCCCCTTTTTCAAGAAGTTCGGCAACTTTTTTACCTATCTCTTTCATTGCGTCATCCCAGGTTACCCTAACCCATTTTCCTTCTCCCCTTTTACTACCAGGGGCTCTCTTTAGAGGAAATGGTATTCTATCTGGATCATACATCTGTGACCAAACAGCATATCCTTTAGCACAATTCCTTCCACGACTCCCGGTATGAAGTGGATTACCCATATATTTTTTTACAGTTAAGCTTTTTTTATCAACCCATGCCGTAAGTCCACATCCAGCTTCACAGTTGCTACAAACGGTTGGAACGATAATATATTCGTTTACGTAAATTCCGTCCAGATTATCTTCACTTTGAACACCATGTCTATCTATACCGCCTCTTTTCCAGTCATCTCCGTCCAATTCCTTAAAATCGTCCCACTGCTCAAGAGAGGGATAAAACTCCAAAGTTTTTGGCGTATTTGTAAAAGTGGAGTTTTCGGCATAAGCTTTAGTTTCTACGATGGTACTAAAAACTCCTTTTGCTATCGCTGCAGTTGCAACAGTAGCGGCGGTTCCTTTTAAAAAATTTCTTCTACTTTCTAAAAAACTCATATTCTCTCCTTAACTAAGAGGTAATAATTGCGGGATAATAAGCCAAACATGTTTTGTTATATAAAGCCCCACAATAGCCGAAAAACTTGCAAGATACAGAAGTGATGAGCTTCTGTTTTTTAAACTAAAATAGATTAGAACCATAGGGATAATAAAAGCCATCCATTGTCCGGCCCAAAATAGTTCATGCATACTGCCGTGATCTTTAACGTAGGCAATTATTGCGGCAACCTCTTCTGCTTTCATATGTCCAAAATAGTACTCACCCATATAAATAGTAAAACTCAAAAAGGCGCTAACTCCCAAAATAATTGCCAAATCTCTTTTAACTTCATAATTCCATTTTCCACCAATAAGTAAAAATGTGGCGCTTCCACAAAGCAAAGCAGCTAAAAGCATCTGAACAAGTTCAGTTGGAGTTTGCCAAAGTTCTCTGGCAGTTGCTTCTCCCATTATTGTTGCAGTATACATAGTAACCGGAATAGCTAAAATAACAGCTATTTTTAAAAGTTTTGAATAAATATTTTCGTTTAGCCACTCTTTTTCAAAAATTTTTGTAACTTTTCTTGGCAAATGATCTTTGTTTTTTAAAACTATATCTTTTAAAGCAATCAAACTCATTATAAAAATCACACCGGTAAAAACCGTCGCCATCCAAGCCCCTACCGTTATAGCGCTTGTAAAATTTGAATAGAAAAATATATGCCACATTCTAAATGGTTGATGAAGATCCAAGAGCGTAAAAAGCAAAAAGATATTTAAAAATATAAATGAAATAATAGGCATCCAAACTTTTACACTATCACCAACTTCCCTACTATATCTTGCTAAAAGATATGCTCCAATAAATACTACGCCTGTTCCAATACTTTTTGCCCACATATTCAAAGTAATCATCCAGCCCCATATTATTTGAGGAATTGGAACATCAAGGGTTACTATCGCGTTTGTCGCGGCTACTGTATGTTCTACCATTAGTGACCTCCTATATGGTCTAAATGAGTAATATTATTAAACAGGTTATACCCCTCTTCCCTTTTACTTGCAAGAGGATTTAGTTGGACTTCACCTCCACCTACATAAAAATGTTTAGGATGGGTATTTTTTTCCGGCTTTCTCACCTTAACTCCGCCATCTTTTTGATGAGCCATTATATATTTTGAAATATGGCTTGTTGGATCATCAAGATCTCCAAAAATATTGGCTTCCACAGGACACGCAACTACACAAGCTGGCATCATGGAGCTTGCCACTCTATGTGCGCAGTATGTGCATTTGTCAGCCGTATTGGTTTCTGGATCCATATATATCGCACCGTATGGGCAAGCCATCATACATCCAGCACACCCTATGCACCTTTCTTTGTCGATATTTACTATTCCGTTATCAAGATAATGCAACGCACTCACAGGACATATCCTCTCACAAGGCGCATCTTCACAATGATTGCATCTAAGGGGAGTATATGTTCTTTTAGTCTCAGGATAGACTCCCACATCTACATACTTTACCCTAAGCCTCCAACTATGCAGCGGAACCTGGTTTTCCACCTTACAAGCCACCTCGCAACCTTTACATCCCATGCAAAGATTTAGGTCAACCAAAAAGCCTAGCTTCATATCCTCTCCTTTTTTATAAGTGAGCGAGAAAAGTCAAAAGACTCTTTAAATCTTTTCTTCCCAATTAAACATAAGTTTTGCTTTTAATAAGCATAACCTACACTAAAATAACGATTTTATCGTTATTATGTAGCTACTTATAGATTAACACTTCAAACTTAATCATAACTAAAATTTATATTTTTTTTGAAAAAAAGATAGTTTTTTTTTATAAATCGCTAAAAAAGCATTATGAAGATAAAACAAATTTAGATATTTGATAAAAAAAATTGAAGAAATTATATTGAGAATTGGAGATTGGGAATTTGGCATTGGGAATTGGGAATCAAATCCTCTCTTATCACCTTACCTCCTTACCTCCTTACCACCTAACTCCCTTTTTCCTTCAGCCTTCAGCCTTTCCCCTAACTATTCAACCACTTAACAACTCAACTATTTTAACTTTTTTAACCAATTTAGACATTAGACATTGGACATTAGACATTGGTAAATGGAAATTTGGAATTGGTAAATTTTATTCCCACTTTTTAACTCTCTCACTCTCTAACTTTCTAACCACTCAACAACTTAACTACTCAACAACTTAACTATTTTAACTATTTTAGCCAAAATCAACCACTCTCCTTCAAATCAAAAGAAAAAACAGAACCCTTATCATAAACCGAATCGATTTTTAACTCTTTTTTGTGAAGTTTTAAAATATATGAAACTATATAAAGTCCAAGTCCTATCGAGTTGTCCCAACTATTTTTTTTGGCTCTGTAAAATTTTTGAGTAATCTTTTTTAAATCCTCCTCTTTTATACCGATTCCTTTATCGATAACTCTAATCTCTCCACCTTTTTGAATAACTATCACCTCATCATCGGAATATTTTAATGCGTTGTCTATAAGATTTATCAAAACGATCTCTATCATCGTCTTATCAGCTATTACTTCAAAGGGTTCGCAATCGATTTTAATAACTCTTTCTTTATACTTATCTTTCAATAGTTTGCTAACCTCATCTATTGCATCGCATATATTAAATTTTGTTTTTTTTAGCTTTAAATCTTCATTTTCAAACTTTATGGCCAAGGAAAGTCTATCTATCATTTCAGAAATTTTGTTACTGGCGTTATAGATTTTTTTGAGAAACTTTCTTTTTAACTCCTCATCCATATCTTCATCTTCCAAAATAGTCTGGATATAACCGTTTATAATGGCTACCGGATTTTTAAATTCATGGCTAATCGCGGAGATTATTTCGCTTTTTTGTTTGGAGATCTTTTTTAATTTTTTCGTAAATTTCTCTTTTTTTTCGTCTCTTTTTTTAAGTCTTTTTGCCATATTTTGAAGATACTCTCCAATCTCTTCAAACTCTTTGGCAAAACCTACCTTTAGCCTTTTTTTATAATTTTTATAAACTATGCCTTCTAAAAAGTCTATTATTTTATCTATCTCATTTTTTATTTTATTGCTTAAAGAGTATGAAACCCCTAAAGAAAAAATTATAAAAAAACCAAAAACCCCTAAAAATTTTATCCATAAAACAAAAAAGTTCTCTTGAACCTTTTTTAATGATATCGCAGCTCTTATAAATATGGGATTTTTTTTAATATCCGATCTTTTAGCTACATATAAAAGACTATTTTTTAAAGTATTTGAATATCTAACAGAGCTTCCCCAAATCTTTTTTTTTGCCTCTATGATTTCGGGTCTATTTAGATGATTTTGCATTCTTTTTTTGTCAAAATCGCTCTCAGCTATTACTATTCCGTTTTTATCTATTATGGTTACCCTTTGATTTAGCCTTTTTTTGATAGTTTTAACCAAGCTATCCAGATCTTTTGTCTCTTTTATTTGATTTTCTATTAGCAATATCTCGTTTTTTAAAGTATCTTTATAATGGTTTATCTCTATATTTTTTAAAGCAAAATAGCTAATAGTGGATACTATCAAAAAAATAGCTACCAATAACAAAGCTATATAATAAAAAAATATCTGATTTAATCTAAGCATAATCTATAACCAACTCCTCTAACGGCTTCTATATAATTTTTCTCTTTTTTTGGATCGATTTTCTCTTTTAGCCTTTTTATAGCCACATTTACGCTTTTTTCGTTGGGAATATCCTCATTCCAAACATTTTCAATTAAAAATTCTCTGGTTAAAACGGAGCTTTTGTTTTTTAAAAAAGTATATAAAAGATCAAACTCAAGTTTTGTAAGTTCTATTTTTTTATCTTCAACATACGCTTCTTGCCTGTCTATGTTTAATTTTATATCTTTAAATCTTATCTCTTTGACCTCTTTTTTCGTTCTTTTTAGTATCGCTTTTACTCTTAAAATAAGTTCGTTAATATTGAAAGGCTTTTTCATATAATCATCACCACCTCTTAAAAAACCAAGCTCTATATCGCTTTCGCTTACCTTAGCACTCAAAAAAAGCACGGGAATTTCGCACCCTTTATCTCTTAATTTTTTTACAAATTCGCTTCCTTCAACTCCCGGAAGATTCCTATCTACTATCATCAAATCAACGCTCTCTTCTTCCATAAACCTTTCAACATTTTTAGTAGATAAAAAACCCTCAACTCTAAATCCCTCTTTTTTCAATCTATACTCCAAAAGTTCCAAAAGATCCGCTTCATCTTCAATAATTACAATTAAAGGTTTCATTTTATTTTCCTTGGCTAATCCTCTACTAAACTATTTGGCATTGGGAATTTGGAATTGGTAAATTTCTTTCCAGCTCTCTAACTTTCTCACTTTTTCACTATATAATTAACCAAAGTAACCATTTTGTAATTTTATAATAATATTATTTCAATATAATAACAAAAAGCAAGGAGATATGTTTATGAAAAGAGTTATTACTTTTGCTTTTTTAGCAGCTTCAATGTCTATAAATGCAACTACAATAAAGCTTTATCAAGATAAAGAGACCGGAGCTATCTATACAAAACCGGCACAAAATAGAATAGAACTTGGCGAGTTTGTATCCAAAGACGAAATTGAAAAAACCGCAATCTCTAAAATCAAAAAAGAGTTAAAAACAAAGGTTTATTCAAAGGTTCCAAAACTTAAAATTAACGGGGTTCATTATCTTGGATTTACCCATATAAACTATGAAAATAGTAGCAGTGATGATATAAACAGATTTGAAACAAGAAGAAACTATCTACAAGTTAAAGCATACTGGAATAAAAAAGATTATGCGAGAATTACACTTGATACTTTTCAACAATACAAAAGTACAGGTTCAAAAGATGATGGTAGCTGGCTTGTAAGACTAAAATATGCTTATATCTATCTTGACAATATCTTACCATACACCGGCATAGAGTTTGGACAAGCTCATAGACCTTGGATAGACTGGGAAGAGCATCATGGATGGTGGTATAGAAGTATTGCCAAAACTTTTATAGAAGAAAAAAACGGAGCGCATCTTACAAATTCGGCCGATCTTGGGGTAAACTTTAAAACAAAGACCACATATTTTTCAAGCGAAATTGGCGTTTATAATGGAGAAGGATATCATGATTCAACCGCAGCAACCAACAAAGAATTATCTTTTGAAGCAAGATTAACCGGACATATTTTAGGAACAGGCAAAGATGGACATTTAGATCCAACACAAGACTCTTATGCTGACGTTTCATTTTTGATGCAACACAGCCCTAATCATAAAAATGAAAATATCACTTTAAATTGGTAT
>NZ_CEXZHP010000028.1:0-12104 GCF_982775275.1 Nitrosophilus sp. | reverse complement strand
ATTCCAAATTCCCATTTACCAATGTCCAATGTCTAAATTGGTTAAAATGGTTGGGTGGTTGATGTGTAAGATATACACCTGCATTTGATATAAAAACTTAAAACTAAGGACTAAAGAGTTGAGAGTAGCGATTGTTGATTATAATATGGGCAACCTTGCAAGTGTTAAAAACGCTTTGCTAAAAGTTGGAGCAAAACCTGAAATTATAAGAGATCCTGATAAACTAAAAAATTTTGATAAACTTTTTTTGCCAGGCGTGGGAGCTTATGGGGACGCTGTTGCACATCTGCAAGAGTATGGATTAAAAGATGCTATATTGGATTTTGCAAAAAAGGGAAAATATCTTCTTGGAATATGTCTTGGAATGCAGCTACTTTTTGATAAAAGTTATGAATTTGGAGAACATTTGGGACTTGGTTTGATCCCAGGAGAAGTGGTGCCTTTTGATAAAAGTAGATTTGATCATAGATTAAAAGTTCCTCATATGGGATGGAACGAGCTTTTTGTAAAAAAAGAAACCCCTTTGTTTAAAGATTTACCAAAAGCCTTTTATCTATATTTTGTGCATAGTTATCACGCCGTGACTATAGATGAGTATGTAATTGGCACAACTATTTATGGATACGAGTTTGTGAGCGCTGTGGAAAAAGATAATATTTTCGGTCTTCAGCCCCATCCAGAAAAATCGCATAATAATGGATTAAAAATTTTAGAAAATTTTGTAAACTTATAAAAGAGGTGCAAATGATTATCTATCCAGCAATAGATTTAAAAGACGGAAAAGCCGTTAGGCTAACCAAAGGAGCTATGAATAGCGCAAAAGTTTATAGCGATAAACCTTGGGAGCTTGCAAAAAAATTTGAAGAGTTAGGTGCAACTTGGCTTCATCTTGTAGATTTAAACGGAGCTTTTGCGGGAGAGCCTAAAAATTTGGAAGCTATTGAAAAAATCAGAAAAAATTCGAAACTTCATATGCAACTTGGTGGCGGTATAAGAGATGAAGAGAGTATAAAAAGATATATAAATATGGGGATTGATAGAGTTATTCTTGGTTCCATCGCCGCAAAAGATCCGCAATTTGTCAAAGAGATGGCAAAAAAATATAGGATCGTTGTCGGAATTGACGCTATTGATGGATATGTGGCCGTTGAAGGTTGGGCAAAAACTTCAAAAATGAAAGCAACCGATCTTGCAAAGGCCTATGCCCAAAGCGGAGTAGAGGCAATTATATGCACCGACGTATCAAAAGATGGGACTTTAAGCGGAGTAAATATAGAATTTACCCTCTCTATCGCAAAAGCAAGCGCTATTGATACTATTGCAAGCGGTGGAGTTAGAGATATAAACGATATAAAGGCTTTATTGGATACCGGTATGATAGCTGGAGTAATTGTCGGAAAAGCTTTTTATGAAGGAACTTTAGATCTAAAAGAGGCTTTTGAGTTGGTTAATTTTGGTTAAAATGGTTAAAAAAGTTAAAATGGTTGAGTGGTTAATTTTGGTTAAAATGGTTAAAAAGGTTAAAATGGTTGAGTAGTTGGGTAGTGAGAAAGTTAGAGAGTGAGAGAGTTAAAAAGCGAGCCAAAAATGAAAGAGTATTATTATGAAGTGACTATTACTCCAACTTCCCATAAAGAGGAGATTGAGAGTTTTTTAATGGATCATTTTTATAACGGGATAGAAGAGAGGGGCGATTCGTTGATTTTAAGAAGCGAGGAGCCTTTGGACGAAATCGTTGAAAAATGTAAAGATTACGTAAAAGAGCTAAGTTTGATATTTGAGGAAAAAATCGATCTAAAGATAAAAACTCAAAAAAAGAAAAATATAGACTGGATTGAAAATTATAAAAAAAGTATAACTCCGGTAATTGCCAAAGATTTTTATATACATCCAAGCTGGTATGAAAAAAAAGAGGAGATGATCGATATCGTTATAGATCCAGCTTTGGCTTTTGGGTCAGGACACCATCCAAGCACATTAAATTGTTTAAAAATATTATCCGATATCGTAAAAAAAGAAGATAGAGTTTTAGATGTCGGAACCGGTAGCGGCATATTAGCGATAGCCGCCGCGAAAAAAGAAGCGGTAGTAGATATATGCGATACCGACTTATTGGCTATTAAAGAGGCTAAGAAAAATTTTAAATTAAATGAAACTAAATTTAACAGGGGTTGGGTAGGAAGTGTGACAAATCTCAAGGAAAAGTATGATATAGTTATCGCAAATATTGTAGCCGATGTTTTGATTTTTTTGGCAAAAGATTTAAAAAATGCCCTAAAAAACGGAGGCTATCTAATACTATCTGGGATAGTTGACAAATATTTGCAAAATGTGTTAGATAGATATAAAGATTTAAAATTAATAAAAAAGATAGAAGATAATGAATGGGTTACTCTTCTATTGAAAAAGGAAAGGGAGTAGATGGCAAAGAAAAAACCACAAAAACAGGATAATTTTTTTAATAAAAATCCACTCATAACATTTGCGATATTTTCGATATTGATAATCTTACTATTCAAATCCATACTCGCCCCAACCGGCGGCGGTATGGGAGAGGGTGCGGCTACCCATATGGCCGGAGCGCCGATTCAAAAAACAAAAGAGGTTAGCTACTCTGAATTAAAATCTTTGATAAAACAGGGAGCTGTTAAGTATGTAGCGATCGGTCAAAGAACCATTAAAGCTATTGCCCAAGAAAACGGCTATAAAGTTATCTATTTTGCAAACAGAATACCCGAAGATACTACGCTTATCCCTCTTTTGGAGGAAAAAGGCGTAGATTATGGGGGGTATAGCGAAAGCAACTGGTTAAGCGAAGTGATATTTGGCTGGGTTATACCTATATTTATATTTTTTGCCATATGGATGTTTTTGGCAAGCCGTATGCAAAAAAGCGTTGGCGGCGGTATACTTGGGATGGGAAGCGCTAAAAAGCTTATAAATAGCGAAAAGCCAAACGTAAAATTTAGCGATGTCGCTGGAGTCGAAGAGGCTAAAGAGGAGGTAAAAGAGATAGTCGATTTTCTAAAACACCCAGACAGATACGTAAGGCTTGGCGCAAAGATTCCAAAAGGGGTGCTTTTAGTGGGACCTCCAGGGACCGGTAAAACTCTTTTGGCAAAAGCTGTAGCTGGTGAAGCAAACGTGCCATTTTTTGCCGTGAGCGGAAGTAGCTTTATTGAGATGTTTGTAGGTGTTGGAGCGGCTCGTGTTAGGGATCTTTTTGAGCAGGCTAAAAAAGAGGCCCCGGCAATCATTTTTATAGACGAAATAGACGCTATTGGTAAAAGCAGAGCCGCTGCGGGACCTATCGGGGGAAATGATGAAAGAGAGCAGACTCTAAATCAGTTGTTAGCGGAGATGGACGGTTTTGATAGCGCAAAATATCCAATCATTGTTTTAGCCGCCACAAATAGGCCCGAAGTTTTGGACCCGGCACTTTTAAGACCCGGTAGATTTGATAGAACGGTTGTTGTAGACAAACCGGACTACGAGGGAAGACTTGCTATTTTAAAAGTTCACGTGCGCCATATAAAAATGGCAAAAGATGTCGATTTGTCAGAGATCGCAAAGCTAACCGCGGGACTTGCTGGCGCAGATCTTGCAAATATCGTTAACGAAGCGGCACTTCTTGCAGGTAGAAAAAATAAAAAAGAGGTTGAACAAGAGGACTTTTTAGAAGCGGTTGAGAGAGCAATTGCAGGACTTGAGAAAAAAAGCAGAAGAATCTCTCCAAAAGAGAAAAAAATCGTAGCTTATCATGAGAGCGGTCACGCTCTGATAGCTGAAACTACTCCGGGAGCAAGAAAAGTAACAAAAGTTTCTATTATCCCAAGAGGCTTAGCCGCTCTTGGTTATACTCTAAACGCTCCCGAAGAAAATAAATATCTTATGCAAAAACATGAACTAGTGGCAGAGATTGATACTCTTTTAGGGGGAAGGGCTGCCGAAGAGATTTTTATCGGAGAGATTAGCACAGGTGCCGCAAACGATCTTGAGAGAGCTACCGATATAGTAAAATCAATGGTTATGATGTATGGAATGAGTGAAGTTGCCGGACTTATGGTGCTTGAAAAACAAAAAAATATATTTTTAGGGGGAGGTTTGGCTCCAGTTAAAGAGTATAGCGAGAAGCTTGCCGAAGATATTGACGAGTTCATAAAAAACTTTTTAAACCAAAGATATGAACATGTAAAAAATAGACTAAAAGAGTATAGTGAAGCAATCGAGGAGATGGTCAAAGAACTTTTTGAAAAAGAGGTTTTAGAGGGTAAAAGAGTAAGAGAAATTATAAGAGAATTTGAAAAAAAACATAACAAAAAGTCCCTTTTAATAGATGATGAAAATGAAGATATCAAAAAAGCCAAAGATAAAATAAAAGAGGATAAAGAAGAAAAAACGGATAAAAGCGAGGAGTAGATTTGAGTTTTTTTAAATATATGGCAAAAGAGGGTAAAAAGGCGCTTATTTACTCTTTTATAATATTTTTAGCTACACTTTTTTTGATTCCCTCTTTATTTTTAAAACTTTTAACCGCAACGCTCTTTATATTTTTTTTATATATCTATCTTATTTTACCCACAAAAAACGAATTTCAAAAAAAAGGGGCAATCTACTCCATCGTTGATGGGCAGGTTGTTGATATAAAAGATATGGGCAATGAAAAGGCGGTCAAAATATATAGCTCTTTGCTTGATAACTCCGCTATAAGATCACCATTTGATGGGATTATAAAAGATATCAAAAAAAGACACGGACTCTTTTTAAAGCTCTCTTCAAAAAAAAGCGATAAATTAAACGAAAAGTTTAGCTTTGTTCTTAAAAATGAAAAAACGGATCTAAAAATATCGGCAATTTCCGATAAAATGGGGTTTTTTGGTTTTAATATTTATAAAAACGACTCTTTAAAAGTTGAGTTTGGAGAAATCATAGGATATGCTTCAAACGCTCTTTTTGAGATAATTTTGCCAAAAAATGTAGAGCTAAAGGTAAAAGTGGGAGATCAAGTGGTAGGGGGGATCAATATTATAGGATATATAAAGGGAGAAGTTGAATAGGCCAAATTTTCAGCTTATATATATACTACCAAATCTTTTTACCGCAGCAAGCGCCTTTATAGGGATAATAAGTATTATTGCCGCCTCTAAAGGCGAGTTTGAAAAGGCCGCTTGGCTTATTTTATTGTCTTTGATTTTTGATGGGCTTGACGGAAGGATAGCAAGACTTACCCACACCACAAGCAAATTTGGAATGGAGTTTGATTCACTTGCCGATATTATAGCTTTCGGTGCGGCTCCGGCTATGCTTTTATATTTTTGCTGCGGAGCTGAATTTGGTAGATTTGGTTCTTTGGTTTCGGCTATGTTTGTCGTATTTGGAGCCATAAGACTTGCAAGATTTAACGTTATGGCACCCTCAAGCGAGCCTTCCGTTTTTATAGGAGTTCCCATTCCAACAGCCGCTGTGTTTATAGCGGTTTGGATATTAATGTATCAAAAATATCCGACATTGAAAGATTTTTCCTTTTTACTTTTAGTCGGAGCTTTGATATCGGCTTTTTTAATGGTTAGCAACATAAGATATCCAAGTTTTAAAAAAATCGAATTTAAAAAGATGTATCTTATAAAGACATTAATAGTTTTGATTATTTTGTTCTCACTTTTTTATCTTTATCCTATAGAGGGTATTGCGCTATTTATAACTTTATATATCTTATATGGAATTTTTAGAGCCCTTTTTTTCGTTTTACTTCGAAAAAGAAGAAAAATATGATAAAATATTGGAAAAAAATTATTAATTGATATTTTTTTAAAAAAAGGAAAAGATATGAGCGAAATAGTAAAGATTTTTGATACCACATTAAGAGACGGAGAGCAAAGCCCCGGCGCTTCAATGAACACCGAAGAGAAGATTCAGATAGCCAAACAGCTTGAAAAATTAAAGGTTGATATTATAGAAGCCGGCTTTGCGGCGGCAAGTCCGGGGGATTTTGAAGCAATTAGCAGAATCAGTCAGATCGTAACAAACAGCACTATCTGTTCTTTGGCAAGAGCGGTAGAAAAAGACATAAAAGCGGCGGGAGAGGCTATAAAAGAGGCTAAATTAAAAAGAATTCACACCTTTATCGCTACAAGCCCGATACA
Source organism: Nitrosophilus sp. (assembly GCF_982775275.1). Classification (NCBI taxonomy): domain Bacteria; kingdom Pseudomonadati; phylum Campylobacterota; class Epsilonproteobacteria; order Nautiliales; family Nitratiruptoraceae; genus Nitrosophilus; species Nitrosophilus sp. Next base: position 5,961 of record NZ_CEXZHP010000028.1, on the reverse strand, counting down.
TATGAAATATAAACTTAGGATGGATCCGCAAGAGGTAATAAAAAGAGCCGTTGAAGCTATAAAGTATGCAAAAGAGTATACGGGCGACATCGAGTTTAGTTGCGAAGATGCCGGCAGAAGCGAGATGAGCTTTTTAAAAGAGATAATAGATGAAGCTATAAAAGCGGGAGCAAAAACTATAAATATTCCAGATACCGTAGGATATAGACTTCCTCACGAAATGGGAGAAATGATAAAAGAGTTAAAAGAGTTTATCGCAGATAGGGCCGTTTTGTCGGTTCATTGCCATAACGATTTGGGACTTGCGACAGCAAACTCTTTATATAGCGTTTTAAACGGAGCAAGGCAGATAGAGTGTACTATAAACGGTCTTGGAGAAAGAGCTGGGAATGCAGCTTTAGAAGAAGTCGTGATGGCTATAAAAACGAGAAAAGATATATTTAAAGATATAGATACCAACATAAATACAAAAGAGATATATCCAACCAGTAGGCTTGTTGCGGCAATTACCGGGATAGAGCCTCAGCCAAACAAAGCAATAGTTGGAAGAAACGCATTTGCCCATGAGAGCGGAATACATCAAGATGGGATATTAAAACATAAAGAGACATACGAGATAATGAGAGCCGAAGATATCGGCTTTGAAACAAATAGAATCGTTCTTGGAAAACATTCGGGAAGACACGCCTTTAAAGATAGAATAAAAAGTTTGGGTTTTGATCTAAATGATGAGGAACTAAATAAAGCTTTTATAAGATTTAAGATATTGGCCGATAAGAAAAAAGAGATAACAGACGATGATTTGAGGATGCTAATAACAAGCGAACTAACAAACATTCCAGAAGTATTTAAGCTAAAAAAACTTCAAATAAGCGATTGTAGCGAAGGTGTGCCAAGCGCGGCTGTAACGATAGAGTATGAGGGAAAAGAGATAGTTGACGCAGGTATTGGCGATGGGACGATTGACGCTATTTTTAAAACGATCGATAGAATTAGCGGATATAAAGGAACTCTTAACGATTATCAGGTAACGGCTGTAAGCAAAGGAAAAGATGCGCTGGCTAAAGTAGTGGTAAAAGTTGTTTTTGATGAAAACAAACCTGCCGTTATCGGTCACGGACTTAGTATCGATACTATGATAGCAAGCGCCAAAGCCTATATCGGAGCGTTAAATAGCTTTATATCTATGAAAGATATATTAAAGAAAAAAAGATGCGAAGAGGGAGATGATATTTAGACTATCTCTCCCTTTTTATCTCTTTTATAAGAGCCGATTGAAAATCTTTTTTTATATTTTTTAATTCGACTCCGATATTTGTATCGATATCTTTTATAATATATTTTATTTCTCCATCTACATAAAAATTTTTATTGTCTAAATTTATCTTTATGGAGATATTTTCATTTTGATCGATATCTTTGTCAAAATTTTTAAGTAATATCTGCATACCGCAAAAACTTACATTTTTCGTTACGCCGTCTATTGTGCTTATTTTTTTGTCTAAAGTTTTATACTTTATCTGCAAAGGGATCTTTATATCATATCTTTTTTTAGATCTGCTTTCTCTTATTTCAAATTTTTTTGAATGATCTGTTTTAATTAAGGTAATTGAATAAAAAGAATTTATATCTAGAATTTTTGTTTCAAAAATATAAAATTTTTTATCCTCTTTTCTTAAAAACCCAATTTTAATCTTCTCTTTTGGATGTAAGTTTTTTAAATTTTGCTGATCGATTTGCCAAAAAAGTTTCTTTTCGCCATTTTTATAAAGTTTTATAGGGGTCTTTTTTCCGTTTATAATAAAAGCTTCTTGAGAAATTTTTATATATTTTGTATTAAAAAGAGGATATTTTGGATCAAAAAAGTTAAATTTTTCTCTTATATTTTTAAGTAGTTTTTCATCTTCTTCTGTAATAGATATATTTTTTTCTATCCAATTTTGTATATAGTTTTCAAAAGCTTTAATATTGAGTAGACTATTTTTATAGACCGAAAAAGAGAGAATCTTTTTAAGTAGATTTTGCTCTTTTATAGATAAGCCATATCTTTTTGCTATTGGCCCAATATCTAAGCTATTCATAAAAATCCTTTTTAAAAGATCTAATTAAAGTATATCAGATATATGTTGCAAAAATGTTTCAAAAATGCTTAGATATTGGACAAAGATTTTACATATACTTTCTTAAAACCTCAGGTATAATTATAGAGCCGTCCTTTTGCTGATAATTTTCCATAATGGCTATCAATGTTCTACCTACCGCTAGGCTTGATCCGTTTAGCGTATGAACAAGCCTGTTTTTTTTGCCCTCTTTATATCTAATCATTGCACGTCTTGCTTGGAAATCTTTTGTATTTGATATAGAGCTAATCTCTCTATATTTTCCCTGTCCGGGCAACCAAACCTCCAAATCGATAGTTTTTGCGGCGCTAAAACCAAGATCTCCGGTGCATAGCATAACCCATCTGTGTGGAAGACCAAGAGAAGTTAAAAGATCGCTGGCACACTCTACCATCTCTTCAAATATTCTTTCGCTATCATCCGGTTTGCATATAGTTACAAGCTCAACTTTATCAAACTGATGCTGTCTGATCATCCCTCTAACATCTTTTCCTCCGCTTCCGGCTTCCTTTCTAAAGCAAGGGGTATAAGCGGTGAGTTTTATGGGTTTTTCTAGATCTTGTATGATTTCATCTCTATAAAGATTTGTTAAAGGAACTTCCGCAGTTGGAATGAGATAGAGATCTTCTCCCTCTATTTTAAATAGATCTTCTTCAAACTTTGGAAGTTGTCCAGTTCCCATAAGGGTTGCGGAATTTACCATAAAAGGAACGTAAACCTCTTCGTATCCTCTATTTTTATTAAAATCTAACATATAATTTATCAAGGCTCTCTCTAACTGCGCCCCCTCTTTTTTTAATACGCTAAATCTACTTTTTGCAAGTTTTACGCCTCTTTTAAAATCTATCCAATCAAGCTCTTGGGCCAATTCAAAATGTTCTTTTGGAGAAAAGTCAAATTTTTTAGGCTCTAAAACCTTTTTTATTTCTACGTTATCGTTTTCATCTTTTCCTATAGGCACATCATCATCCGGGATATTTGGGATTTGAAGAGCAACTTTATTTAACTCCTCTTCAATATCTCTAACAATCTCCTGATGGGCGATGATTTTTGCTTTATTTTCTTCTACCTCTTTTTTTAGATTGGTTATATCTTTATTCTCTTTTTTAAATATTCCAAACATTTTTGATAAAGAGTTTTGTTTTGATTGAAGCTCTTCCAAAGCTTTTTTTTCTTCTTTATATTTTTTAAAAAGCTCTTTGAGCTCCATCAAAAGTCTCTCTTCAACGCCTCTGGTTTGTAGTTTTTTTGCGATTTTTTCAAAATCTCTCTCAAAAAGTTTTAGATCCAGCATAGACTCTCCTATAAACTATTTTGGTTATCTTACTAAATTGGGGCTAAATTTTTAATTTTTTGGCAAAATATCCAAAAATTTTTTGGCTCGATTTTGCGTAAGGCATGAATTCCGGATGCCACTGAAGTCCTAAAATATCTAAAGATTCATGCTCAATTGCTTGGATGATCTCATTTTTGTCGGTTGCTGCGACTTTTAGTCTCAGTCCTATACGATCTATGGCTTGATGGTGAAGGGCGTTTGCCTTGATATGTTCGCTCATTAAGATATTGTGAAGTTTTGAATGGGGCTTGATATAGATATCTTTTAAAGGCAGAGGTGTTTTGGGATGCGGATGGTTTAGATCTAGTTCATTTATATCTAAATGCAAAGTTCCGCCAAAAAAAACGTTTATAAGCTGCATACCTCTACAGATGCCTAATACAGGTAGCTCTTTTTCCAAAGCTTTTTCTAAAATGAAAAGTTCCATTTCATCTCTTTTTTTATCGCATATTACAGATGAGATATTTTGTTTTTTATAGGTTGAAGGGTCTATATCTACTCCTCCGCTAATGATTAATCCATTGAATTTTTGAGGAAATTTTTTGTTTTTTGGAGAGATAAAAATAGGTTTTATTTTATATAAAGATAGTATAAATTTTAAAAAAGTCCATGCGATTTTACTTCCTTTATCCGAGCCTGTTATTACCACTTTTTTCAATAAAATTCCTTAAACTTGGTTTTTATTATATTATCTATTTTACCTATCCAATTTGAGGTAATAAACCAAAAAGGAGAATCTAAAAACTCTTGATAATCTTTACAGATTTTATATAAGATATCTTTTTTGAAAGCAAGATGCTCTATCAAACTCCAGTAATTAAACTCTTTTGCTATACTCCAATTATCTTCGTCGATTCTTGAGTTTGGAAGACGATAATGAAACGTTGGCCTTGGGTTGATCTTTTCATTTGGGAGCTTTGATTTTATATCTTTATCAATATAGGCTAAAAGAGGTAAAAGATCTAAGGCTCTATTTCTTGTTGGATTGTAAAAAATATAATCTTGACTAAACTCTTTTAAAGTAGGTTTATAATTTAGATCGATTACTTTTTGTATATACTCTATTTCAAAAGGATCTATAAACCAGGTAAGTTTTCTTGTAAGATCGATTTTATCTCTTTCTTTAATCCACTCATAAAGAACCAAAAAAGATCTTAAAATATCCAACAAATCTTCGCTTTTAAAAGATGGGACTTCTATATTTATATGAAGTCCAAAAGCAAATAAAAAAGAGGCTTTTGTTCCAAGAGCTCCGCTTTTTTTTAAAGAGTTTTTCAACTCTTCGATAAAATGGAGTTTATCAAAAGGTATAGGAGGCGTTACGATTTCGTAAGGGATAAAAGCTTCAGAAATAGATAAAAGGATATTTTCGATATTTTTTGATTCATTATCTAAAAGAGGTGCGATCTTATCTTCGAATTCTCTTAAAAACTTGCTATCGATATATATGCTAAAGTCTCCTAAAACGGTATCTTTAATATCGATGCAGTAGATATTTTCTTTACAGATTTTGCCGCCAAAAAGTTTTATTACAATAGCTGCGCACTGCTTTAGAGTTATACCGCTATATTCGATCTCAAAACCGACTTTTCTTAACTCTTTTTTTTGATTATATAAAAGGGGAGGGAGTATAAAATCCATTGTTTTATTTATCCATATATTTTTTTAAATATTATTATACCCGCAACCGTTGCCAAAAGGGATAAAACTACGTTTAGCAAAATATTTGCAAAAGCTCTAAAATATAAATCGTTTTGAAGCATTATAATTGTTTCGTAACTAAATGTGGAAAAAGTTGTCAATGCCCCTAAAAAGCCCGTTATTAAAAGTGCCTTTTGATTTGGCGAGATAATATTTTCAAAATATAATATTAAAAAGCCTATCAAAAAACTCCCTATAATATTAACTCCCAAAGTTCCTATGGGAAAAAAAGAGCCTACGGCTTTTTGCAAAAAAGTAGATATTAAAAATCTACTAATAGCTCCAAAAAAACCTCCAATACCAATGGCTAAAATTATATCCAATCCCATTTTTTGCCTTGAGATTATTTAAATTTAGGATGTTTATAACTGATTACTTCAACATCGCTAAGTGTTACCAATCCTTCGCTTATCATTAGCTCGGCCGTTCTTAAAAAACTCATAATTTTATCTTCCTTATCGATAATTTCAATAATTACCGGTAGTTTTTGGCTTAAACTCAAGATATTAAAAGAGGAGATTTTAGAGTGCGCTCCCATACCGGCAACTCCTTTAAATACGGTTGCACCAGCAATACCTTCATTTTTTGCTTTTTTTAATAATTCCTCCCATAATGGTTTACCCTCATATTTGTCGTCATTATCTATATAAATTCTGAGTATCTTTCTTGGGCCAAGATAGCGTTTCATTGTTTTCCTTTTTTATTCGTAATTGAGTGCTCTGAAAAATTACTAAATTTCGCTCAAGTCGGATGCGATTTTTGCTAACGCAGCGTTTGAAAATTTTATTAAAAAGTGCAAACGCA
>NZ_CEXZHP010000027.1:9158-13262 GCF_982775275.1 Nitrosophilus sp. | reverse complement strand
TGGATATTGGGTTTTTATTAAATTTCTTAATCTATTTGCAAAGCCTTTTAAAATCTTGTCTCCCGTTTCATGTCCAAAATAGTCATTTATCTGTTTAAAATCATCAATATTAATTATTAAAAGACTGCCTTTATTTATCTCTTTTATCTGTTCAATTAAACTAAATCTATTTGGAAGTCCAGTTAGTGAATCTATATATAGTTGATCTCTTAACTCTTTTGTTTTCTCTTTTACCTTTTTTTCAAGCAATCTATTAATATTTTCCTGCTTTTTTGTAAATTCAAATATTTTGTTTTGCATTCTTTCCAAAGCTTTTGCAATGGCTCCTATCTCATCTGAACTATTTATATAATTTAGATTGATCTTTTTTTTGGGATTGTAACTTTCCAAATCTTTTGCAACTTTTCTCAAGGGGCTTATAAGGGAATTTAGATAATAGCCATATAAAGTAAATAAAGCACCAAGTGCCAATACAAATAAAATCAATGTTTTTTGATAATTTTCAAGAAGTTTTTTATAATGTTTACTAGAATAAATTAGTTCTAATTTTCCTATTTTTTTAGATGAGTTTGGAAGAGTCAAATCTTTGGTTATTAATATGGAGTCTTTAATATTTTCCTTAGAATCAAATCTATTTAACTCTTTATATATTTTATTATCCTTAATAACTCTAACTGCCAAAATGTTTTTATTTTTTGAAAGTTCACTAAATAGCTTTTTTATATTTGTATCAAACCCCAAATATAGATCAAGCTCAATCATAGGTTTTATTGTTTTTGCAATAATTTCCGCTTTCTCTTTTTCGGCACTATAAAAAGCCTCTTTTGTAATCTTTTCAAAAACAAAATAGCTAGAAATCATAATAGATAATGATATCAATAAAAAATAGAATAAAATCTTGTTGGATAATGATTTATTCAGCATTGTTTATAAACCTTACCATTTGATATAGTTGTGGGAAAAAATCAAAATTTTTATTTAATGCTTTTTTATTCATAAAAATGATAAGATCTTTTTCGATATCTATTGAAAATAAAAAGCCATATTTTAAATCGTTTTTATCATATGTGAAACTCTCTATTTTCATTTTTTTTATCTTTTTGTTTATTTTTATTAATTTTTCTTTTGGAATTTTTAATATATATACACAATCAAATTTTTCTTTTTTATTTACAAATTCATCAGCTAAAATTGGAGTGACTTTTAATTTAAAATTTTCTAATCTATTTGCATAATATTCCATTATTAGCGATTTTATAAAAAATGCCGTATGTAAATCATTTTCATCAAAAATTATAGCTATATTTATAATACTTTGCTTATTATATATTTTTTTATCAAGAAGTAAAATTTTTGGTATAAGAGTGCTTTGAGTTCTTAATAAAAAATCATTATATTTATATGCAAATAAAAAAATCTTCGTTAATAAAATAAATAATAGCGCCTTTTTCATTAGAACTCTTTACTAAAAGATATTAAAAAATTTCTTCTCTCTTGCCTAAAATCCTCATCATAAGTGTATGGTTCGGAAGGATATCTAATATCTGTATTAAATATATTTTTAATCGTAAAATTTATTGAGTATCTATCTTTTTGGTTTTCATAATTAAATCCCATATCAAACGTTAAATAATCATCTAAATCCTCTCTATAATCATAAAACACCCTTTTTTTCTCTCCAACATATTTTGCGACAATATTAAAATCAAGCCCTGCTTTTAACTCTTTTATCAAAAAAGCTTTAGCCATATGTTTTGCAACGTTTGAAAGATCGTGACCCTCATCATCTTTTCCATAAACAAAAGAGTAATTTATATAAATTTTTGTATTTTCGTTTAAAAGCCCAAGAAATTCTGCCTCTAATCCATAAATATCTGTATCTTGAGCATTTTTATATCTATTTTGAGGATTTATTTTGTTTATTTGATCTCTATTTAATAAATAAAATATATTTGCTTGGAAGTAACTATCTATCGAAAATCTTCTAATATACGCAAATTCAAAAGCGTTAACAATTTCTGGATTTAGATCTTTGTTTCCTCTTCTTGCTTTATTGTTTTTTGTATAAAGCTCTTGCCAAGAAGGAGATCTATGTGATCTACTATACATAAATTTAAAAATATTTTCACTATCTTTTTTATAAACCGCTGTTATTCTTGGATTGATTTGAATATCAATATGGGTATTGTTTTCGATATTTATTCCATAAACAAAAGATAATTTGTCACTATACTCGTAACAATCCTCTACCGCCAATATATATCCATATCTTTTTGCGTTCTCATCAAAAAATGGATAAGTTTCGCTATAATCAACCATCTCGTCAGTAGTGTTATCATCTCTGTTGGTATTTTTCGTCATCTGATAATAGGTCTCTTCTTTATATACTATATAACCAAATTTAATTTTATGATTTAAAATATTTTTATATTCAAAAAAAGTAGACTGATAAAATGTTCTCTGTCTTGTAGCGTCTTCAGCATAAAATCCGTTTGAATAGATTATGGGCTGAGTAGGATCACTTAATTTTGTATTTAAAAATCCAGGATATGCGGCCCTGGTATTGAAGTGAAAATCGTCCCATTTTATACCTGCTTTTAATGTTGTATCAAATGAGCCGACTTTTTTATTGTAAAGAGCTTCAATATACGCAGACGGGATTTTTATATAATCATTTTCTTGGGGATACATATTATTTACTCCATATGCCGCACCTTGTTTATAATAATTTCCTCTCGCTTTTATTTTTAATTTTTTATAATCTAAAGTTATCCCTAAAGAATAATTTTCGTGCCATAAAGGTGCATAATCCTCTCTTGTTAGGTTTTTATTATAATCTCCGTATATACCGGAATTTAAAGAGTCTTTTCCCCCATAAAATTTTTTATCATCTTTTTGATAATAAAAATCTGTAAAAATTTTTAAACCGTTTTGTTCATAATATTTTTTAAATCCTCCCATTTTATATTTAAATGAACCCACTTTAAAAAAAAGCTCATCGGGATTTTTCTCAAATTCAAATCTCTCTGCGTACGTAACTACATATATCGATCCTGCATATGCGTTTACCCCGTCTATTTTTCCGCCAGGTCCTCTTACAACTTCTATTCTTTTGATTATATTTATGGGAATATTTAAATAATGAGAATAACTATCAAACATCAAATCATTAACAACAACTCCGTCAATAATTAGTTTTGATTGACCGTAAGCAAAAGGATTTGACCCTCTAAAAACCGCCGTTTTAAAATCCATATTATCTGTTGCGATATCAACTCCAGGGATCAATTCAAGAGCCTCTTTCAAATTTGACACGCCGAGCTTTTCTAAATCCTTGCCTTTAAAAACTGATACGATAAAAGGCTGATAATGTATATTTTCTTTTGTTTGAGTAGCAACTTTTCCAATATTTTTAATATCTTGCGATAGATCTTTTAATAGATTGATATTTTGGGATGCATATATAAAAATCGGCAAAAATATCAATAAAAAACTCTTAATTTTCATATTTTTCTCCAAATATCTAAAATTTCTGGATTTTTGATCTCATAATCTTTTATATTTAAGATGGTAGGATATCTTTTTCCTCCATATATCTGTTCTTCGCCTATAATTTTAAATGGAAATTTGATTCTTATTAAAAAAAGCAAAAAATTTTTTTGTAAAGCACTAAAAAAATATTCAATCCTCTCTTTTTTAGCCTTTGGATATATAAAATTATTCATAAAAGATTTCAATATTGTTTTTGAATTTTTATAATTTCTATACTCTTTTTTTATAAAAACTCTTGAAATCTCCGATATCTTGTTTGCATCCAAATTTTTATATTTTTCATCAATCTTCATATGCTCAGTCATAGGATATCCATATGGAGAATGGTAAATAAATCTAGTATAAGCTATTAAACTATTATTATCGTATGCAACATAATGTTTTGCATATTTATCATATTTATCTATCTCTTTATTATTAGGATAGTCTTTTGCATTAAAAAATTTTAATTCTTCACACAAAATTTTACATCTAAATTTATAAACAATCTCCATTATCTCATCATCATAATCTATCTCTTTAAAATAAAACATTATATGCCTTAATATTTTT
>NZ_CEXZHP010000027.1:1897-9058 GCF_982775275.1 Nitrosophilus sp. | reverse complement strand
CTCATCATCATAATCTATCTCTTTAAAATAAAACATTATATGCCTTAATATTTTTTAAAATATTGTTATTTTTTAGTATATTATTTTTATTTTAAATCAAAATTATTCTATACTTTTTAATATATTTAACGCGTCTTTATAAATAGGCTCATCTATAAATCCATATTTTTCGTCTTCAAATCCGCTAATTCCAAGTTTTAACATTTTTTCAAATTTCTCTTTTATATATTTTGCTTTATTTATGGTCTCAATTGATGGGGAAAACACCCTATTTACGATTTCTACTTGAGCTGGAGAAATACACCCTTTTGCGCCAAAACCCATATCTTTTTCATATTTGCACCACTCTTCAAACTCTTCTAAATTTTTATAATCTTGATAAACAAAAGATATTGGATAAACATTAATCGTTTTTGAGATTATCAAAAATCTACTAAGAATATAATCTATCGTAGGATTTGATATTTTTAGCGCCTCTTGAAAAATTTCCAAATCGCTTAAAAGATCCAAAATCCCAAGATAAAACGCTTTTACTCTTTTATCAATTTTTAGTTCTTTAAGATTTAAAAAAGCCTCTTTCGTTTCAATAGATAGATGCAAATCAATATCTTCATCAACAATCTTCAAAGCTCTTTTAACATCTTTTTTATCTCTAATTTTTGGAACTCTAATAGCATCAGGCTTAAATCTATTTAGATACTCTATCTCTTGGGCACCGCCCTCATCCAAAGGATTTACTCTAATTACTAACATAGAGTTTGACTCTTTTATATTTGACAAAAAAATTGCCGCCATTTTTAAAGCTATAGGCTTTAACTCCTTGCTTACGCCGTCTTCAAGATTTATTATCGCAATATCGGCGTTTAAGTTATCTATTTTATTCATATGCCTTATTTTATGGGCAGAAACCATTAAGGCGCTCTTTATATACAATTTTTTTGTCTTTTTTTTTCTGTTTTTGCCTATATATTTTTCAATGGAGTCTAAATCTCTTTTTTTAACGATCTTTTCTAATTCATCTACGATCTTTTCCTCAAATACCATCTTTTTTCCTTCTATTTACCTCTTTTATATAAAAATATAAAGCTTTAATTTCGCTTCTTGTTAAAAAATATTTTGGCATAGCGCCCTTTATTTTTTTTGAATTTAAAACATTAAAAAATTTTTTATATTCAATATCCGTAATATCCGGTGCTCTTAATTTAAAAACTTTTTTACCTTTTTTATATTTTGCTATTATTTTGCCTTTGCCGTATTTTCCGTGACATTTGTTACACCCTACTCCTCTTGGATTTTCATATAGCATTTTTGAATATTCAAATTTTGTTATAAAAGAGTCTTCGCAATAAAGCAGATTCATTGTTAAAAAAAATAAAAGCAGCCTCAATATTTGCCTTTTTACCATAATTTAAACCAAAACAAAATCTATTTTTGATATCATACCTAAAAAAATTTAAAGAGGAAATTATGGAGATTTTAGATGGGAAAACCCTCTCTTTAAAAATAAAAGAAGAGGTAAAAAAAGAGGTTCAAAATCTAAAAGAAAAGCATAATATCGTTCCCGGACTTGCGGTAATTCTTGTAGGCGATGATCCAGCCAGCCACACTTACGTAAAGATGAAAGCGAAAGCTTGCAAAGATGTTGGAATCTATTCGATAACTCACGAAATGCCCAAAACCATAAGCCAAGAGGAGATTACCCAAACTATTTTAATGATGAATCAAAATCCAAACATAGACGGGATTTTGGTTCAGCTTCCCCTCCCCTCACATATCGATACAACAAAGATATTGGAAGTTATAGATCCTAAAAAAGATGTAGACGGTTTTCATCCATATAATTTCGGTCGGTTAAATCAAGGACTTGATAGCTTTGTTCCCTGCACTCCTCTTGGAGTAATGGAACTTTTAAAAGAGTATAAAATTGATGTTAAAGGAAAAGATGCTTGCGTTGTGGGGGCTAGCAATATAGTGGGAAAACCTATGGCGGCACTTCTTTTAAACCAATTTGCCACCGTTGATATATGCCATATTTTTACGAAAGATTTAAAATCTCACACAAAAAGAGCGGATATTTTGGTAGTGGGAGTTGGCAAACCCAATTTGATTACCGAAGATATGGTAAAAGAAGGCGCAATTGTTATAGATATCGGTATTAATAGATTAGATGATGGAAGACTCGTTGGAGACGTTGATTTTGAAAAGGTTAGCAAAAAAGCAAGTTTTATTACCCCGGTTCCTGGAGGAGTTGGTCCCATGACCATAGCAATGCTTCTCAAAAACACTCTAAAAGCGGCAAAAAATAGAAGTTTAAAGGATAGAGTTTGAAAGATAAACTTATTAAATTTTATCATTGGTCAAACACCTGGACGGGCACGATAGTAATCGTGCTATTGGTTATATTTTTCGTAGCCCAGGCTTTTGTAATTCCAAGCGGTAGCATGAAAAACACTCTTTTAATAGGAGATCATCTTTTTGTTAAAAAATTTGCCTATGGAGTTCCTACTCCCCATATTCCATGGCTTGAGATTCCTATCTTGCCTGATACAGATGGAGATGGACATTTGATAGAGGGTGAAAAACCAAAAAGAGGAGATATCGTAATTTTTAGATATCCCGTAAACGAAAAGATACATTACGTAAAAAGATGTGTCGCAGTAGGGGGAGATTATGTATTAATTTACAATAAAGATCTATATCTACATCCCCATGAAGGAAATCAATATATCTTAAATAACTATCCAAAAGAGAGTATCGTAGAGATAGAGGGACTTTTATGGGTAAAAAATCCATACAAAAAAGATCATCCAGGAATCCATAACGATCCTGAGGTTATAAATGATGGAAGATACCCGCAAGAGATTTTTAATTTTGGTCCTATAAAAGTTCCCCAAGGGGAATTTTTTATGATGGGAGACAATAGAGATCACAGCAACGATAGTAGATTTTGGGGAAGCGTTCCGTATAGATTGATTGTTGGAAAGCCTTGGTTTATCTATTTTAGTTGGGATAAAAATTATGAAATAAGATGGGATAGAATTGGAAAAAGTGTTGAACAGATAGAAGAAGAGATGAAAAAATCCAAAAATTAAAGAGGTAATGTTTGGAAATTATTAAAATAATAAATATAATAGCTATGATTTTATCTTTGGCTATTGCCATAATCGGTCATGAAATAATGCATGGACTTGTAGCCTATAGGTATGGAGACGATACTGCAAAAGTTGCCGGGAGATTAAGCATAAATCCAATAAGACATATAGATATAGTTGGAACCATAATCGTTCCGGCACTTTTATTTTTTAGTAATGCGGGATTTTTATTTGGATGGGCTAAACCGGTTCCTGTAAATATGAGAGTAGTTTTGCTAAATGGCGGAGAAAACGGAGCAATTGCCGTTAGTTTGGCAGGAGTTGCATACAATTTTGTTTTAGCAACGATAAGTGCTTTTATCTTAACGTTTATCGACAACCCTCAAAATCTTTTTTCTCTTTTTCTTTTTCTCTTTTTTGGACATTTGGTTTTGATAAATATTGTGCTTGGAGTGTTTAATCTTTGGCCTATTCCTCCACTTGACGGGGCAAATGCTCTTATTTACCTAGCTCAAAAAATGAGGCTTTACAAAGTTGTGCAGTTTTATCAAAAAATCTTTCCTTACGGAATGATAATACTTATTATAATCATTGCCACTCCTTTAAGCGCTATTTTGTTTATACCGGTGTATTATATTTTAGTTTTATTGTCTATGTTTACAGGAATTGATATGATATCATTAATAAATACAATAGAAAGGATTTAAATGAAAGTGTATATTGCTACTGACCATGCCGGATTTGCCGTAAAAGAGTTTGTTAAAAAGATTTTTTTAGAAAAAGGATATGTAGTTGAAGATTTAGGACCCCAAAGCGATGAAAGAGTAGATTATCCAGATTTTGCAAAAATGGTTGCGCAAAAAGTGGCAACAAATCCGGGAAGTCAAGGTGTTTTGATCTGCGGCACAGGTATTGGTATGAGCATAGCCGCAAATAAGATAAAAGGCATAAGAGCCGCCGAAGTTTTTGATCATTATACAGCTAAGATGGCAAGAGCCCATAATGACGCCAATATTTTATGTTTTGGAGAAAGGGTTGTGGGAAAAGGAGAAATCGAGTCTATTATAGATGCTTGGTGCGAAACGAAGTTTGAAGGTGGAAGACACGAAAATAGAGTTAAAAAGATTATGGAGCTTGAGAAGTAAAAGGAGTCGATTATGGGAATAGAAACCGCCGGATATATTATGTTTGCCATATTGCTTGGAGCGATGGTAATATTGAAATTTTTGATTTTATAAAATCCATTTAAAAAGGATTTATTTATGAAAGAGTTAACAAAAGAGCAAAAGGATTTTTTACTCTCTTCAATAAGAGATGTGCCAGATTTTCCAAAACCGGGAATCATATTTAAAGATATAACGACTCTTTTAAACAATAAAGAGGCTTTTAAAATTTTAATGGATCATTTAGAGGATAGATATAAAGATTATAACTTAGATTTTATAGCTGGGATTGAGAGTAGAGGATTTATATTTGGGGCCGCTTTGGCAAGTAGACTAAATATCGGTTTTGTTCCCGTTAGAAAAAAGGGGAAACTGCCCTTTACTACAGTCAGTGAAAAATATGCTTTAGAGTATGGAATAGATGAGGTTGAGATCCATATAGACGCTTTTAGAGGAAAAAATGGGGCAAAAGTTTTGTTAATAGACGATCTTATTGCTACAGGGGGAACTGCACAAGCTGCCGCAAAGCTTATAAAAAAGATCCATGAAAATGTTGTTGAAGCCTGCTTTATAATAAATTTAACTTTTTTAAAAGGCGAAGAGAGATTAAAAAATTTAACAAACGTATATAGCGTATTGGAGATTGGATAATGTATATACCAAAAAAGAGCAATTACGACCCTGATAGTTTTGGACATTTTGGGAAATTTGGGGGAAGATATGTTCCCGAGACTTTAATGCCTATTTTATTTGAGCTTGAAGAGGATTATAAAAAAATAAGATTTGATGAAGAGTTTTGGAGTGAAGCAAGGTATTATTTAGAAAATTATATAGGAAGACCAAACCCTCTATATTACGCAAAAAATCTATCTGATGAACTTGGCGCTACGATTTATCTAAAAAGAGAAGATCTAAACCACACGGGTGCTCATAAAATAAACAATACTATATTGCAAGGCCTTGTTGCAAAAAGGCTCGGCAAAAAAAAAGTGATTGCCGAGACCGGTGCGGGACAGCATGGGGTTGCAACTGCTACTATGGCAGCGCTTTTTGGGCTTGAGTGTGAGATTTTTATGGGTGAAAAAGATGTAAAAAGGCAAGAACTTAACGTATTTAGAATGAAGCTTCTAGGAGCAAAGGTTCATTCTGTTAAAAATGGCTCAAAAACGCTAAAAGACGCTATGAACGAAGCTATAAGGCACTGGGTCACAAATGCAAGAGACACCTTTTATGTTATAGGCACCGTTGCCGGACCCCACCCTTATCCGATGATGGTTAGGGATTTTCAAGGAATTATAGGCTATGAAGCAAAAGCCCAGATTTTAAGAGCTGAAAATAGACTTCCAGATTTCGTAATAGCGTGCATCGGTGGAGGAAGTAACGCAATGGGAATATTTAACGCCTTTTTAGATGAGGAAGAGACTCAATGTATCGGTATTGAAGCTGGAGGTCTTGGATTAGATACCAATAAACATGGAGCAAGTTTGGCAAAAGGAAGTCCTGGAGTTCTTCATGGACAGATGAGTTATGTTTTACAAGATGATGATGGACAGATATTAGAAGCTCACTCAATAAGCGCGGGGCTTGATTATCCAGGGATTGGGCCTGAACACTCATATTTAAAGGATTTAGGCGTTGTTAAGTATGAGAGTATCACAGACAAAGAAGCACTGGAGGCTTTTGTATGGCTTAGCCAAAAAGAAGGAATCATTCCAGCCTTTGAAAGCTCCCATGCGATAGCCTATCTTAAAAAAATGAAAGATATACAAAACTCTTTAATCATCGTAAATCTATCTGGAAGAGGTGATAAAGATATGATTCAAGCAAAAGAGTTATTGAGTTTTGATTAGAGAGGATTAAATGAAAAGCTTTATAAATAAAAACAAAGATCATTTAATAAATATATCTTTGATATTTATTTTTTTAGTTATCGGTTTTATAGGATATGAACTCTATAACGCCCCTGGAGAAGATCTTGAGGCAAAATTTATCTACCTTTTAAAAACATATGGTTACGTAATACTCTTTATCTGGAGTATTATGGAGGGTGAAACAGGGCTTGTTATGGCTGGAGTTATGAGCCATACCGGGGATATGAGCCTGCCGGTTGCCATCGTTGTTGCCGCTTTAGGAGGCTTTGTAGGAGATCAGATCTATTTTTATATAGGAAGATTTAATAAAAAATATATTCATAAACAGCTAAAAAGTCAAAGAAGGAAATTTGCCTTAGCTCACCTTCTTTTAAAAAAATATGGATGGCCGGTTATTTTTGTTCAAAGATATATGTATGGATTAAGAACTGTTATTCCTATGGCTATCGGTCTAACAAGATATAGCGCTAAAAAATTTGCGTTTATAAACCTAATAAGCGCATTTGCTTGGGCAAGCATAACTATAATCCCCGCATATATTTTCGGAGAAGAGATATTAAAAATCGTCCATTGGGCAAAAGAGCATTGGTATATAGCTTTACCAGTAGCTGTTATTCTTGGGGGAGGATTATATTATTATTTTCATAAAGCGACCGAAAAGTGAGCAAGCGCAAGCTGTTAGGCTTAGTGTTGGTTAAAATGGTTGAGTGAGCAAGCGCAAAGCGAAGCTTTAGGAAGTAAACTGCTTTACTTCCGGCGCTTGCGAAAGCTACGACTATATGCGAACCCTAAAATCGAGGATTTTAGTGGTGAGCATAGGAGTAGCTGGTGAACCTTGAAGCAAACGAAGCTGAGTGAAACGAAGCAAGTTTGCGGTTTGTTAAAATGGTTAAGTGATTAGGTAAAAGGTAGAAGGAAGAAGGAAGAAGGGGGTTAGGTGGTAAGGAGGTAAGGTGATAAGGAGATAAGGGGGTAAGGGAGTTAGGTGGTAAGGAGGTAAGGTGATAAGGAGATAAGGGGGTAAGGGAGTTAGGT
>NZ_CEXZHP010000027.1:0-1797 GCF_982775275.1 Nitrosophilus sp. | reverse complement strand
GGTGAGGAGGTAAGGTGATAAGAGAGAGTTCAATTCTAAATTCCCATTTACCAATTCCCATTTACCAATGCCTATTTACCAATGCCTATTTCCAAATTATTAAAACAGCATATTTTAAGGGGGATTTATGAAATTTGAGTTGATAGAAAAAAAAGTTAGCGAAATAGATGCCGATATTGAGATCATTTTTGTGATCGATAAAAATTTTGATCATAAATGGGTGAAAGATAAAGATGAACTTGATATTCTAAATTTTAAAGGCGAACCTGAAGAAGTGGCTTTTTTGCCCCATCAAAAAAGGATTTATGTCGGCGTAAAAAATTTAGATCATGATGAGATAAGAATAGCCTCGGCAAAAGCAATAAAAACAATAAAAAATAAAAAATACAAAAGTGCAAAAGCCGGAGTTTATATACAAAACTGTCCGGTAACAAATATAAAAGCCTTTGTTGAAGGTGCAATTTTTGGTAGTTATGAATTTGATAAATATAAAAGCAAAAAACAAAAAAGCGATTTGGAAGTTATATATATAGCAAAAGAGGATTATAATGATAAAAATTTTACTGCCAAAAACGCTAAAAAAAGTATAAACGAAGCTATAATAGTCGCTGAAGCCACAAATTTTGTAAAAGATTTGGTAAATACTCCACCAAACGATATCACTCCCGTAACTCTTGCAAATATTGCAAAAAAGATGGCAAAAGAAGAAGAAATAGAGTGTAAAATATTGGATGAAAAAGATTTGGAAAAAGAGAATATGGGAGCCTTTTTAGCCGTTGCAAAAGCAAGTTCCAATCCTCCAAGACTGATTCATCTATTATATAAACCAAAAAATGCTAAAGCAAAAATAGCTCTCGTTGGAAAAGGTCTAACATACGATAGCGGAGGCCTTAGTTTGAAACCTAGCGATTATATGGTTACTATGAAAAGCGATAAAAGTGGAGCTTGTGCAGTTCTTGGTATCATTAAAGCTGCAAAAAAACTACAAATCCCCGTAGAGATTCACGCAATTGCCGGAGCTGCTGAAAATATGATAGGAGGCAACGCATATAAGCCCGATGATATATTAACGGCCAAAAATAAAAAAACGATCGAAGTAAGAAATACAGACGCCGAAGGAAGACTGGTTTTAGCTGATTGTTTATGTTACGCGCAAGAAAAAATCAAACCAGATTTCATAATAGACCTTGCCACATTAACGGGAGCTTGCGTTGTGGCTCTTGGAGAGTATACAACCGGCATAATGGGTTTTAGTGATGAGTTAAAAGATAAAATGTTAGAAGCGGCAAAATCAAGTGGAGAGTTGGCAGGAATCTTGCCTTTTAATAGATACCTACCAAAACTTTTAGAATCAAAAATAGCAGATATTTGCAATATCTCTTCAAGTAGATACGGAGGTGCCATAACCGCCGCTCTGTTTTTGAGCGAATTTATTGAAGAAGAGAATAAAGATAGATGGCTCCATCTTGATATTGCGGGTCCAGCTTATGTAGAAAAAGAGTGGGGATATAACTCTTTTGGGGCAGGAGGAGCCGGAGTTAGGATGGTTATAAAATGGCTACAAAAAGAGTTTGTCTTTAATAAAAAGCATCCGTAGGTTTGGTTGAATTTGGTTAAAATGGTTGGGTGGTTAGGTGAAAGGCTGAAGGGAGAAGGGAGAAGGTTGAAGGTTGAAGAGAGAAGGGAGTCAGGTGGTAAGGTGGTAAGGAGATAAGAGGGTTCAATTCCCAATTCCTAATTCCAATTTACCAATGTCTAATGTCCAATGTCCAAATTGGTTAAAATAGTTAAAAATGT
>NZ_CEXZHP010000026.1:0-13377 GCF_982775275.1 Nitrosophilus sp. | reverse complement strand
CTTTCGCTCGGGCACAGAGGCAAAACAGTTTGCCTCTTAAAGCCTAAAGGCTTTACGCTTGCTCACTCAAAATAACTGCTTTTCCCTCAACTACCGCAACCGTATGTTCATAATGTGCTCCATTTAATCCATCAACACTAACTACAGACCATTTATCATCTAAAATTTTCGGAGTCGAATCTTTTTGGCAAATCATCGGCTCTATACAAAAAACCATACCATTTTTGATTTTAGGTCCGCTTTTTGGAGATCCATGTTCCAAATAGTTTGGGATTTCCGGCTCTTCGTGAGGCTTTTTGCCTATTCCGTGTCCACAAAATCCATGAAGCGGAACAAAACCTTTTGATTTTATAAACTGCTCTATTTTAAAGCTAAGCTCCTTAAATCGTAATCCTGGTTTTATAATATCAATTGCATAATATAGAGTATCTTTAGCGCAAGCAATTAAATCTTTATCTTTTTTGCTAATTTCGCCAACTCCAACGGTAATCGCACCATCTCCAAACCATCCTTGATATTCTGTTCCTATATCTAGGCCTATTATATCACCCTCTTTCAATCTATAATCTGTGGGAATTCCATGAATAATTACTTGATTAACCGAAGTACATACAGAAGCTGGAAAACCGTAAAGTCCTTTAAAAGAAGGTCGCGCCCCGTGATCACGGATAAACTCTTCTCCTAGTCTATCAAGCTCTTTCAACGTGATCCCGGGAACGCATTTGTCTTTTAGATAATCTAACGTTTTTGCGACGATTATATTGGCTTTTCTTAGAGCCTCTATCTCATCTTTTTTTCTAATAGCTATAGACATTAAAGTCCTACAGCGCTTAAAGTCTCATATTTGCTCATATAGATTTGAGCCTCTATTTTTCTCATCGTATCAAGAGCAACTTGAACTACTATCAATACAGCAGTTCCTCCAAAATAAAACGGCACTCCCATTCCTTTTACCAAAATCCAAGGAAGAGTTGAGATAATTCCAAGATAGATAGCTCCCCAAAAAGTTAGCCTACTAGCTACCTCATTTAAAAATTCGGCGGTATGATCTCCAGGTCTAACTCCAGGAATAAATCCACCTTGTCTTTTTAGATTTTCAGCGATATCTTTTGCGTTAAAAACGATAGATGCATAAAAATAAGCAAAAAATACGACTAAAAAGAACATCAATATATTGAAAAAATAGCCGTTTGGATTTAAAAAATCTGAAATTTTTTGAACTATAGGATTGGTGCTTGCTTGTAAAATAGTAGATGGAAACATCAAAATAGCAGAAGCAAAAATTGGTGGAATAACTCCACTTAAATTTACCTTTATAGGGATATAATTCATAACTCTTTTTTTCTGATTTTGCATCATTACTTTTCTAGAGTATGAGATGGGTATTCTCCTTTCTCCAAGCTCTACATAAATGATAAATCCAACGGTCAATAAAATTATGGCAAAAATCGCTATCAATATTAAGAAGTTTAGTTCCCCGGTATTTACAAGATTTATTGTCCCAGCAATTGCAGATGGAATTCCAGAAACAATACCTGCAAAAATGATGAGTGATATACCGTTTCCTATTCCTCTTTGCGTTATTTGTTCTCCTATCCACATCAATATCATGGTTCCAGCAAGCATCGATATAGCAGCAACAGTCACGAAGGTAGGCATATCTATCATTATAGCGCTCTCTCCGCCTCGCCCCGTTAAGCTTTGAAGTCCTATAGATACACCAATCGCTTGAACAAGGGTAATCGCTATTGTAGCATATCTAATAATTTGCATATATTTTACCATTCCGTCTCGCTCTTTTTTCATTTGAGCAAGACTCGGAAAGGTTGCGGCAAGAAGTTCCATAATAATAGAGGCGGTAATATAAGGCATAATACCTAAAGAGATAATACTAAGCCTTCTAACAGCGTTACCGCTAAACATATTGAACATTCCCAAGGCGTTGCCTGCCTGGGAATCAAAAAACTCTTTTACCACGTCTATATTGACGCCAGGAACCGGAACATACGCCAAAACCCTATATAAAAACAGAAATCCCAATGTTATAAGTATCTTATTTAAAAGAACCTTATTCATTATTTTTGTCCGCTATAGGTGATATTTTCATCTTTTATTTTTGAAACTATCTCTTTAACGCTATTTCCTATCAATTTAACTTTTTTTATACTCTTTTTCATTTTATGAACGGATCTTATAGAATCCAAAGTTATCTCATCCAACTGAGCAATTTTTTTAACCTTATCTACATTTATTACATAAGGTTTTTGAACATGTGAATTAAACCCAATTTTAGGCAATCTTCTTTGAAGTGGCTGTTGTCCACCCTCAAATCCTCTTTTTTGTTTGAAACCAGTTCTACTTTTTTGTCCCTTTTGACCTCTTGTTGCGGTTTTTCCCATACCGCTACCCTGTCCACGGCCAACTCTTTTTGTATTATGTGTGCTTCCAGCTGCTGGTTTTAAATTGTGTAACGCCATTATTTATCCTTAAACTTAAATTTTGACTACGCTTTTATTCTTCCAAGAGCCTCAATTGTAGCTCTTACTAAATTTGACGGATTGTTTGATCCAAGTGATTTAGTCAAAATATCTTTTATTCCAGCAAGCTCTATAACCGGTCTCGCCGCACCACCGGCAATAACTCCGGTACCTTCGCTTGCAGGTTTTAAAACTATTTTACTTGCATTATATTTATGAGTAACATCATGAGCAATAGTTGAACCTTTGATATTTACAGTAGTTATATTTTTAAAAGCGTTATCGACAGCTTTTCTAATTGCATCGGGAACCTCTTTTGCTTTACCGATGCCATAACCTACGTGCCCTTTTTTATCTCCTACTACCACAAGGGCACTAAATCTAAATCTTCTACCACCCTTAACAACTTTGGTTACTCTTCCTATATTAACAACAACCTCTTCAAACTCTTCTCTATTCCACTTTTCCATGACTACCCCTAAAACTTAATTCCGTTTTCTCTTAATGCATCGGCAAACGATGCGACAACACCATGGTAAAGATAACCGTTTCTATCAAAAACGATAGTTTCAATACCTTTGGCTTTTAATTGCTCAGCCATTGCTTTAGCTATTTCCTTAACATCCTCTTTATTTGCTTTAAGTCCCATCTTTGCACCATCTGCATAAGCTAACGTATGCCCTTTTGTATCATCGATGGCTTGAGCATAAAAGTGTCTGTTTGATTTGAAAACAGAAACTCTTGGTCTAGATTCTGTTCCTTTTATTTTTCCTCTAACTCTTCTTTTTCTTTTGATTCTTAATCTATTTTTTCTTCTTTGGATTGATTCTCTCATACTCTACCCTTTACTTTTTGGCAGTTTTGCCAGCTTTTCTGATGATCACTTCATCAACATATTTAACACCTTTGCCTTTATATGGCTCAGGTGGTCTAAAGCTTCTAATTTTTGCGGCAACTTGACCAACTTGTTGCTTATCATGACCTTTAACAATAATGATATTTTTTTCAACTTTTATATCAATTCCTTCAGGAATTGGAAAAATTACCGGATGAGAAAAACCAAGTTGTAATTCAAGATTTTTTCCGCTTACTGCGGCTCTATATCCAACACCGTTAATTTCCAATCTTTTTTCAAAACCTTTTGTCAAACCTATTATCATATTGTTTGTTAACGCTCTATATGTTCCCCAAAAAGCGCGAGATTGTCTGTCGTCTCCTTTTGGAGAAAAAACTATTTTATTATCTTCAACTTTTACGTTAACAAAACCTCTTGTATCAACCTCTTTAACTAAGTTGCCTTTTTTGGCAACGATTTTGTTATCTTCTATTTTAACATCAACTCCCGCAGGTATCTCTACAGGCTGTTTTCCTATTCTACTCATTAGTTTTCCTTTTACGATATTTCTACAATTAATGAATGGATATCGTTATTACCAAACACTACAAAGAACTTCACCGCCTACTCCCAAGCGGTAAGCCTCATCATTTGGAAGCACCCCTTTTGAAGTACTTACAATAATAGTCCCATAACCGTTTTTAAATCTTTTTATCTCATCTTTGCCTTTATAGATCCTACGTCCAGGCTTAGATATTCTTTTTATTTCATTAATAACTGGCTTTTTGATTTTACCGTTTTCTTCATATTTCAAAACTACGTTTATAAACTTTTTATTTCCCTCTTCTACTACTTTATAGCTTTCTATATAGCCTTTTTCTTGAAGTATTTTAACAATAGCCTCAACAATTTTAGTATGGATAAGTTTTGTAATTTCCTGCCTTCTCATAGCGGCATTTCTGATTCTAGTTATAGAATCTGCAATCATATCGTTAATCAATTTTATCTCCTTTTCGTGAATATCAAATAGGGTTCGGCCAAGCCGCTACCTATTTGCGAATTACCAACTCGCTTTTCTAACGCCTGGAAGCAAGCCTTCGCTCGCCATTTTTCTTAGGCATATTCTACAAAGACCAAAATCTCTATAAACTGACTTTGGCCTACCGCAAATTCTACATCTTGTATAAGCTCTAACTTTAAATTTTGGCTTTCTTTTAGCCTTTGCTATCATACTTTTTTTTGCCATTATTATCTTCCTTTAGCAAATGGGAATCCAAGAAGCTCTAGCATTTTTGCAGCTTCTTTATCATTTTCGGTTGTTGTAACTATAGTGATATTCATACCGTGAGTTTTAATAATATTATCATAATCGACTTCCGGGAACATCAACTGCTCATCAAGTCCAAAATTGTAATTTCCTCTTCCATCAAAACCTTTTCTTGGAAGTCCCCTAAAATCCTTAACTCTTGGTAAAGCTATATAGATAAGCTTTTGTAAGAAGTTCCACATTCTATCGCCTCTTAGCGTAACTTTTACGCCAACAGGCATTCCTTCACGTATTTTAAATCCCGCTTCACTCTTTCTTGCTTTTGTAACAACGGCGTGTTGTCCGGCAATCAAGCTGATAGTATCTTGAATATTTTGCATCAATTTACTATCTCTGCTTGCCTCACCCGCACCTACGCTTATTATAATTTTTTCAAGTTTTGGCAAAAGCATAGGATTTTTAATGTTTAGCTCTTCTTTTAGAGCAGGAACTACCTCTTCGTTATATTTTTTCTTTAGCTCTAATATCATGATTTGCCACCTTCTACTTTACGTACATTTGAAATATGAATAGGCATCTCTTTGTTTACAAAACCGCCTTTTGGATTATCTTCGGTCGGTTTTACCGCTTTTTTAGCAATTTTGCATCCAGCAACAATTACTGCGTCTTTTTTTGGTAAAACTTTTAAAACTTCACCTGTTTTACCTTTGTCGTCTCCAGCGATTATCTCTACAATATCGCCTTTTTTTATTTTAAATTTCTTTGCCATTAGAGCACCTCCGGTGCAAGTGAAACTATTTTCATATAATTTTTGTATCTTACTTCCCTGCTTACAGGTCCAAAGATACGAGTTCCAATAGGTTCACCTTTATTATCTAAAATAACAGCGGCGTTATCGTCAAATCTTATTAAAGATCCATTTTCTCTTTGAATCTCTTTTTTTGTTCTAACTACTACCGCTTTTACAACTTGACCTTTTTTAACTTTACCGTTTGGCAAAGCTTTTTTAACTGATGCTACTATAACATCTCCTACAGAAGCGTATCTTCTTTTGCTTCCTCCAAGAACCTTAATACACATTATCTCTTTAGCGCCGCTGTTATCAGCAACGTTTAATCTTGTAAAACTCTGAATCATTACTTAACTCCTGTAGAGACAATCTTTTTTAATCTAAAAGATTTTCTCTTAGAGATTGGTCTGCACTCAACTGCAACAATTTCATCGCCAACGTTAACTTCGTTTTTTTCGTCATGAACAAGATATTTTTTAAATCTTTTTACAATTTTATGGTATCTTGGGTGTAAAACTTTTCTCTCAACAAGTAAAGAGACTGTTTTGTCTCCGCTTCTTTTTACCACGATACCTTGGATCTCTCTTTTATAAGCCATCTTTACGCCCTTTTCTTAGCCGCGATTGCAGTTTTTATCCTAGCAATATCGCGTCTTGTTTTTCTTATTTCGCTTGTGTCTTGAAGCTGCATAGTTTTCAACTTGGCTCTTAGTTGAAAAAGCAGCAACTTTTTATCCCTAAGCAACCCCTCGAGCTCTTGTAAGCTCTTATCTTTTATCTCAGTATATTTCATTTTCACTCTCTTGCGTTACAATTTTTGTTTTAAAAGGTAATTTGTATCTAGCAAGATCAAGAGCTTCTCTTGCTAAGCTCTCTTCAACTCCGGCCATTTCATAAATTATACGACCGGGCTTAATATTCATTACCCATTTTTCAACGCCACCTTTACCTTTACCCATCCTTGTCTCCAAAGGCTTTTTGGTTAAAGGTTTATCTGGAAAAACTCTAATCCAGATTTTACCGCTTCTTTTCACTTTTCTTGTCATAGCAACCCTAGCGGCTTCTATCTGTCTTGAATCAATTCTTCCATGCTCGATAGCTTTAATACCGATAGTTCCGAAGGCTAGGCTGTTACCTCTATAAGCCTTACCTCTATTTCTACCTTTTTGCTGTTTTCTATATTTTGTTTTTTTTGGCATCAACATGGCTACTTACCTCTCCTTCTTGGAGCTCTTCTTCTTGGTCTCTCTTTCTTTTCTGGTTGGATCCCTTTTTGAAGAACTTCTCCTTTAAAGATCCAAACCTTAACACCAATTACTCCATATGTTGTATGAGCTTCAGCAAATCCATAATCGATTTTTGCTCTTAATGTATGTAAAGGAACTCTTCCTTCCAAATACCACTCGGTTCTTGCCATTTCAGCTCCGCCAAGACGGCCGGCAACTTGGACTTTTATTCCCTTTGCTCCAGCTTTTTGGGCAGCTTGTATAACT
This sequence comes from Nitrosophilus sp., assembly GCF_982775275.1. Taxonomy (NCBI): domain Bacteria; kingdom Pseudomonadati; phylum Campylobacterota; class Epsilonproteobacteria; order Nautiliales; family Nitratiruptoraceae; genus Nitrosophilus; species Nitrosophilus sp. The sequence continues at coordinate 6,516 of NZ_CEXZHP010000026.1, read as the reverse complement.
TTTTTCATAGCTCTTCTAAAAGCAACCCTTCTCTCAAGCTGAGTTGCAACATTTTCAGCCGCAAGCTGAGCTGAGGCTTGAGGTCTTTTTTGCTCTTTTATATTGATAGCAACATCTTTATTTACTAACTTTTGAACTTTCTCTTTAATCTTTTCTATATCGGCACCTTTTTTGCCGATAATTATGCCAGGTCTTGCCGCAACGATAGTAACTCTAAGTCTTTTTGCGGTTCTTTCAATTATAATATCGCTAATTCCGGCATAATATAACTCTTTTTTCAAAAAGCTTCTGATTTTATAATCTTCTTCAACAAAATCTGGCATTCTGTTGTAATCAGGATACCACCTAGAACCCCAATTCCTATTTATTCCTAACCTTAGTCCAATCGGATTTACTTTCTGACCCATTAGCTATCCTTCTTTTGCGCTACTTCTACATATATATGAGAGGTTGGTTTTTCGATTCTGCTTGCTCTACCTCTTGCTCTTGGTCTAAATCTTTTTAAAACCGGTCCTTTATCAACTCTGCAAGAAGTAATAACTACCTCTTCTGGCTCGTAACCACCGTTTGCAACAGCACTTGCTATAACCTTTGAGATAATCTTAGCCGCCTTATTTGGCATAAATTCCAAACTTGCAAGGGCAAGCTCGGCATTCATCCCTTGAACTTCTCTTGCAACAAGTCTAGCTTTGGTTGGTGAGAGCCTTACAAATCTTAATATCGCTTTACTCATGGCCTACCCTTATTTACCTATCTTTTTCTGAACTGAGCCTTTATGGCCTCTAAATGTTCTTGTAGGTGCGAACTCACCTAACTTAAACCCAACATGGTTTTCCGTTATATAAACAGGAACAAACTGTCTTCCATTATGAACATTTATAGTCAAACCTATCATTTCAGGAACAATAGTGCTTCTTCTTGACCATGTTTTGATAGGTTTTTTATCTCCGCTCTCTTTGGCTTTTAAAACTTTCTTCATCAAATGATCATCTACAAATGGACCTTTTTTTACACTTCTTGCCATCTTACCCTACCTTATTTTTTTCTTCTAGAGATAATCAATTTATCACTAGGTTTTTTCTTTCTTGTCTTATAACCTTTAGTAGGAACACCCCAAGGCGTAACAGGGTTTCTACTTGGACCAGTTTTACCTTCACCACCACCGTGTGGGTGATCTACAGGGTTCATTGCCGAACCTCTTGTTTGAGGTCTTATACCTCTGTGTCTGTTACGTCCCGCTTTTCCGATAGTAACATTGATAAAATCTTCGTTTCCAACTGTTCCAACTGTTGCCATACACTCTCCAAGCACATATCTCATCTCACCGCTTGGAAGTCTCAAAATGACATATTTGTCTTCTCTACCCATAATTTGAGCGTAGCTTCCAGCACTTCTTGCAAGCTGTCCGCCATGTCCTGGATGAAGCTCAATATTGTGAACTAATGTACCAACCGGGATATTTTTTAGTTTCATAGCGTTTCCAGGAAGAACGTCAAGTCCACCTTCGGCAGCCTCTATCGTATCTCCAACTTTTAGCCCTTTTGGCTGAATTATATATCTTTTATCTCCATCTTTATAAACTACCAAACAGATTCTACAGTTTCTGTATGGATCATACTCTATTGTAGCAACACGTCCAGGAACGCCAAACTTATTTCTTTTAAAATCTATAATTCTATAAAGTTTTTTCGCTCCGGCCTCTTTATGTCTAGAGGTTATTCTTCCATAATTGTTTCTACCGGCTTTTGCAGGTAGTTTTTTTAATAACTTTCTAACTGTTGGTTTACTTGTAATATCACTATTGTCTAAAGTCGTCATAAATCTGCGACTTGGTGTATACGGTTTATATGTTTTTATTGCCATTTTCTATCCTTACACCGCTAAACTTTCTATCTGAGTGCCCTCAGGCAACTTCACATAGAACTTTTTGTAGTTATTTCTTTTACCTTCAATCCCTCTAAATCTTTTTTTCTTACCTCTTACCTTTAAAGAGTTGATTTTTACGGGATTAACACCAAAATACTCTTTTAACACCTCTCTTAGCTGATTCTTTGTCATTTTATCAGACGTTTGAATCACTATATATCCCTCTTCTTGAAGGCCTAAAGTCTTTTCTGTATATATAATTGATTTGATATCTGTTATATCTGCCATCTTAGCCCTCTTTTACTAGATTTTCCCAAACGGCTTTCTCTATAACTATCGCGTTATATGCCGCCGCCAAATATGCGTTTAATTCATTTGGCTCAATTAGATAAGCGTTTGGAAGATTTCTAAATGCAAGAAATGTTTTTTCGTCAATCAAATCTTTTACGATTAACGCATCTCTAACATTTAACTTTTTAAGTATAGCCGCTGCATCTTTTGTTTTTCCAGACTCTACATTTATCGAGTCGACAACAAACAGTTTACCGTCGTTTGCTTTTTCATATAGCGCATACTCAAGAGCAAGTCTTTTTTGTTTTTTATTTATTTTTTGAGTATAGTTTTTCTGATTTGTTGGCCCAAAAACTACTCCACCACCTACAAAAAGCGGTGATCTAATAGAACCGGCTCTTGCGCCTCCTCTACCTTTTTGTTGCCAAGGCTTTCTTCCACCCCCACTAACGGCAGCTCTATTTTTTGTATGAGCGTTGTTCGCTCTAAGTTCAGCCGCATACGCCTTTACATACAAATATAGATTATGGGGATTGATCTGAGCGTATTTTTGCGGAAGATCTATCTCATTTGCCTTTTCAAAATTTTCGTTTAAAACTATAGCTTTACTCATTTTACTATCCTTATTCTTCCTAATGCTCCGTTTGGACCTGGAATTGATCCTTTAACTACCAATATTTTATTTTCAGGATCAAAACTTACTATCTCGTTTTGAACAGTAATTTTTTCGTTACCGTAATGTCCGGGCATTTTTTGTCCAGGCTGAACACGTCCAGGAAATTCACAGTTACCAATAGATCCTGTGCGTCTATGAAATCTTGAACCGTGACTTCTTGGTCCTCCGCCAAAATTCCATCTTTTTACAACGCCTGCAAAACCTCTACCTTTAGAAATAAAAGAGCTTTTTATCTTTTTTGCGCTCTCTAATACCGAAGTATCTATATCTCCCGTTTCTTTATTGGCAACTTTTAACGTAGCAAACCTATTGAATTCGCTTGAGAGGCCATATTTTTTTTGCTGACCCTCGATCGCTTTGTTTTTTTTCTTACCTTGAGAATAAGCGACTATCGCTCTACCCTCTTCTAAAATTTCACAAACTTTTGCCTCTTTTACTTTTAGCAGTGTAACAGGTACGCTTGGTACGCTTATTGTCCTGCTCATTCCTATTTTTTCTACTATAAATTCCATCTACTACTCCCTTATTGACCCATTGACCTAACTTCTACATCCACTTCAGGAGCCAAGTCTAATTTCATTAGCGAATCTACCGTATCAGGTGTCGCCGACACTATGTCAATAAGTCTTGAATGAATTCTAATTTCAAACTGTTCTCTTGAATCTTTGTTTATATGTGGAGATCTAAGAACTGTATATCTTCTGATCTTTGTAGGTAGTGGAATCGGTCCACGTATCTCTGCACCTGTTCTCTTAACAGCTTCAACAATAGCTGCAACACTTCTATCTAAAACCCTATGGTCGTAAGCGCGTAGCTTAAGTCTAATCTTTTCCATTAACTTCCCTTGTAAAAAGAACTCGAGACATAAAAGTCCCCAATTTGGAGTGGAAATTATAGAAGAAAACTCTTTATTAGTCAATATTTTATGGTAAAATTTTTAAAATTTATTTCCTTTTGGGAAGGAAAGGTTAAATATGGAGCAGCTGGAATATTATTTTGAGAAAAAAATAAAAAAATTTCCCTTTATAGAGAGAAAAGTAAAAATAAAAAATAACAAAAATATATTGTTAACCGGTGTGAAAAGATGCGGTAAAACCTTTTTGATAAAAGATTATCTTTATGATAAAAAAAATTATTTATATATAGATTTTGAAGATATTAGAATTGATAAAGACTCAATTAATAAAAATCTTCAAAAATTTATAGATAAAAACTCCGTTGAGATTGTGGCTTTGGACAATTATGACAAATCAATTATAATTCCAAAAGCAAATCAGATAATTTTATCCTCTTTGGATAATATAGATTTGGATAATTTTGAAAAAATAAGATTATCTCCTCTTGACTTTGAAGAGTATATAGCTTTTGACAAATCTGTTGATGTAAAGATTGTTTTTAACAATTTTTTAAAAAACGGAACGCTTCCAGAAATTTCTCAAATAAACGAATATAAAAAGGAAGAAAGATTTTTTGAGATATTAAGACTTACCTTCTTAAACGACGAACTAAAAATTTTCAAAGAGATAGCTAATTTTCAAGGACACAAAGGTAGCGCTTATCATATATTTACAAAATTAAAATCAAAAATAAAAATATCAAAAGATAGATTTTATAAAATTTTTGAGGAGTTAAGATCAAAAGGGTATTTTTATACATTGGAAAAATTTGGACATCCAAACGCTTCAAAAAAGATCTATTTATATGATTTTGCTATAAAAAATTATCTCAGTTTCACAAAGGAGTTTCCTAAAATTTTTGAAAACTTAACCTTTTTAGAATTAAGAGAAAAAAAACTTTATTATATCGAACCTATAGGATTTTATCTTCCTGAAGATAAAAAAGTTATATTGCCTATTCCTTTTGGAAACGAAGTTAGAATACAAAATCAGATAGAGAAGGTTTTAAAAAGAAACAGACTGGATATCGAAAAAATTGAGGTTATAACGGTCGGAAGTAGTTTTAAGTATGAAATTGATAATATATATTGTGAAATATCGCCATTTTACGAATGGGCTTTAAGTAAATTTGAATAAAGAGAAAAAATGAAAATATGCGGGATTGACGAGGCAGGAAGAGGTCCAATCGCGGGACCATTAGTTGTTGTTGGAGTAATACTTGAAAAAAATATAGAAGATTTAAACGACTCAAAAAAGCTAAGCGAAAAAAAGAGAGTTCAACTTTATGAAAAAATTAAAGAAAACTGCAAATATAAAATAGTAATAATAGAAAATACTACAATAGATAAAAAAGGCCTCTCTTTATGTATAAAAGATGCTCTAATAAAAATAATCGCATCATTAAGGGCAGATAGATATATATTTGATGGAAACTCAAGATTTGGAGTAGAGAAAATTGAGCCTATTATCAAAGCTGACCAAAAAATTAAAGAGGTAATGGCGGCTTCCATTTTGGCAAAAGTAACAAGAGATAAAATTATGTGTAAATTATCAAAAAAATATCCAAAATATAACTTTTGCAAACATAAAGGATACCCAACCAAAGAGCATATCCAATTAATTAAAAAATTTGGATTGACCCCTATACATCGAAAAAGTTTCAAACCAAAAGCATTGCAGCCCACACTCTTTTAGTTGTTGGTTTTTATATATTTTTAACTATTCAACTATAATATTTTTTTACCCCTTCTAAGGTAGATCCCATATTTAACAAAAGCATATCCGCCAATACAAGCGCCATCATAGCTTCGCACACCACACTTCCTCTAATAGCCACGCAAGGATCGTGCCTACCTTTTAATTCAAACTCTACTTCATTTCCGTAAATATCTATAGTTTTTTGTTTTTTAAAAATCGATGGAGTAGGTTTAAAATATACTTTTACCTCAATGGGCTCTCCATTTGAGATACCTCCTAAAACTCCTCCTGCATTATTTGTTAAAAATCCCTCTTTAGTAATTTGATCATTATATTGGCTCCCTTTTATTCTTGCGCTCTCACAACCCAATCCTATCTCAACTGCCTTTGCTGCGTTTATACTCATCATGGCCTCTGCTAAAACTGCATCTAATTTATAATATATGGGCTCTCCCAATCCTATAGGAACGTTTAGAGCCCTAACCATTACGGCCCCTCCAACACTATCATGATCGTTTTTTGCTTCTATTATGGCCTTTTTTTGTAATTTTTCAATATCTTTATCCAACGCAAAAATTTCACTCTTTTTCGCATAGTCAAAATCATAATCCTTAGCTTTAATTCCTGCTATTTCAAAAATACCGGCTTCTATCTTTATTCCTATCTCTTTTAACAAAAGCTTTGCAACAGCTCCTGCTGCTACTCTAGCTGCGGTCTCTCTTGCGCTGCTTCTTCCTCCTCCTCTATAATCTCTTATTCCATATTTATAAAAATAGGTAAAATCTGCGTGAGAGGGTCTAAATATATCTTTTATATTTGAATAATCTTTACTTTTTTGATTTTTGTTGTATATAATCATCGCGATCGGACTTCCGGTAGATTTTCCCTCAAAAACCCCACTTAAAATCTCTACCTTATCTTCCTCTTTTCTTTGTGTAGAAAATTCATTTTTTCCGGGTCTTCTTCTATCAAGTTCATCTTGGATGAAATCCTCATCTATTTTAAGTCCAGCCGGAACTCCATCTACAACACACCCTATCGCCTTTCCGTGAGACTCTCCAAAAGTAGTAAATTTAAAGCGAATTCCAA
>NZ_CEXZHP010000025.1:3507-13725 GCF_982775275.1 Nitrosophilus sp. | reverse complement strand
TTCAAATATGGTTTTAAGCATCTAAGAGAGTCGTTATCTTTAATATTCTGTTTTAAAAAGATATTTTTTTGTAGATCTGTAAAAACTTCTCCGGTAGTTCTAAAAAGAGGAGTATCCTCAAAAATCCTTTTATACCACTCCCACTCCTTATTTAATGAAAAATTTGAGCGAAAATAGTTTTTTAGCCAATTTTTATATTTTAAATCTTTAGCTTTTTCTATATCTAAAAATTCAAAATATTGTCTATATCCCATAAAAAGCTCATCACCCCCTTCACCGCTTAAAACCACTTTTAAACCATGTTTTCTAACCTCTTTTATAAGAATTGAGAGAGGCACTGCGGCCGGGTCTCCCAAAGGCTCATCTAAAGAGAAAAAAACTTTTGTCATCTCATTTAAAAAATCGTTTTTATCTATTTTAACTTCATAGTGCTCACTTTTTATATGTTTAGCTACCTCTTTTGCATATTTTAATTCGCTATATTTCTCATACTCTTTATATCCGATGGAAAAAGTCTTTATCTTTTTTCTTTTGGTTGCAATTGAGCTAATTAACGAACTATCAACACCTCCACTAAGTAAACTCGCCACCTCAACATCGGCCACCAATCGCATATCTACACTTCTTTTTATAACATCTTCGATTTTTAAGATCGCCTCTTCTTCATCAAAAATAGCGGGTTCTTTTAAAAAATCGTAATATCTTTTAATCTCTATTTTGTTATTTTTATATATTAAAAACGATGCGGGAGGTAATTTGTAGATGTTTTTATAAAAAGTGTTTGGCGAAATTGAAGCTCCAAAAGAGAGATAACAAGATAGAGTCTTGAAATTTGGCTCTTTTTTTATAAAGGGTAAAATAGCCTTAATTTCAGAAGCAAATATAAATCTTTTTTCATCTTTATAATAAAAGATAGGTTTTTTACCAAATCTATCTCTAAAAAGATATAATGAATCTTTTGTTTTTATGGCAATTGCAAACATTCCTCTCAAATGATGTATAAACTCCAGTCCATAAACTTTAAAGGCTGCGATTATAGTTTCTGTATCGCTTTTTGTTTTAAAAGGAAACGGCAGTTTTTGAAGCTCTTTATAATTGTATATCTCTCCGTTAAAACTTAAAATTATATCATCCCTAACCATGGGCTGATTTGCTTCATCGCTTAAATCGATAATGCTTAATCTATTGTGCCCCATAAAGAGATCTTTTTGAGCTACAAAGGAGCTAAAATCAACCCCCCTATGGCTCATTAAAGAAAGAGCATATTTTGCTTTTTTTTGATCATATTCTCCCATTATCCCAAAAATTGCGCACATCTGCTTTACCTATATCCACTGCTTTTTTCTTAGCCACCTATATATTAAAAATCCAATAATTAGGTTTAAAGCCCATACAAAATAATAACCATATTCCCAGCTAAGCTCTGGCATATTTTTAAAATTCATACCATAATTTCCAACTATAAAAGTAAGGGGTAAAAATATCAATGATATAGCCGCCAATCTTTGCATAGCCTGATTCATTCTATTTGATATAAATCCCATTAAAAGATTTTGAAGATAGCCGGTTCTATCAAGATATGATTTTGATTCGTTTATTAAAAAGTTTAAATGCTCTTTAAGATCTAAAAACTCAAATTTCAGTTTTTTTCTAACAGATGTTGGATAATGGTTGTATATCTTATTTATAACATCATTTTCAAAAACGCTTTGCTTTGTTATCCTGTTTAAACTTCTTCTTGCAAAATATAGACTTTTTTGTATCTCTTCTTGATCTACATCTTTTTCAAAAATATTATCTTCAATCTCTTCTAATTTATCATCTATAAAATCTACTATATTCATTGTATTATCTATTAAGATATCCAAAATGGTATATGTTAAATACTCGATAGAGTCTGTTGGCTTAAATCTTTTGTAAAATCTACCTACCATCTTTTTTACTACATCCTCAAAATCGCTTAAAAAAAGGATTTTATTTTTTGTTATTATTATAACTATATTGGTATCTTCAAACAGTAACTCGTTCTCTTTGCTCTGTTTGAAAAATTTTAAAATTATAAGTTTAAACCCTTCATTCTCCTCATAAACAACACTTTGATCCTCATTTTGTATATCTTCAATAAAACTTTCATGAAAACCGTTTTTTAAAAGCCAATTTATTAACTTTTCATTTTTTGCGGAACTAAATACAACCTGTTTTTCATCACTCTTTAACTCTATCTCATCCTCACCTTTTTTATAAAACCTATCTGCAAATATATACATATTTTTCCTTTTTATTTGGCATTTGGAATTGGGAATTGGGAATTTGGAATTGGGAATTAGTGATTTTCATTCCTATTTTCCCACTTTCTAACTTTTTTACTTTCTCACTTTTTCACTACTTAACTACTCAACTACTCAACCATTCTAACCAATTTAAAACACACACCCCCTATACTTATATCTATCTAAAACTTCAAAAAGTATAGAGACGATATCTTTTTTTAGAGGAAGTATTAAAACGGCTTTATAAAGTTCTTCGCAAATTGGTAAATTTTTATCTTTAAACATTGTTGTTTTGTAAAGGGGCTTAAATCTTACCTTAACATCCACTCCCTTTTTTATCAATTCTTGATAAATCTCTTCTTTAGGACAATACAAAGATGGTTTCAAAATAATAGGATAACCGTTTTTTAATGTTTTTTCTCCAATTTTTAATATATCAAAATAGGGATTTTTTTCAAACTTTTCATTAAAATATCTAATAACGCTATTTGAATCTGCTATTTTCTTCTCCAAATTTTCGATTTCGCAAGGAGAAGCTTCATTTTTTACTCCCAAACTTACCACGTCATAATTCCATAATTTTCCCTTCTTTATCCCACCTTTTAAAAAGAGTTTTGTTTTTTCATAAATATCTTTTTCATTAAAAAATATTTTAATGCACTCTTTTTCTTTCTGAACAAAAACTTTTGCCTCTCCCACTAACTCCCCAAAATTTTGAAATACAATATCCGCTTTTGGGATATATGATTCATAAAAATTTTGAACAATATCCGCGCTACTTGAAAAATCGAGCTTCGTATCAACAAACTCTATTTTTATATTTAAAAGTTTAGCGATATTTGCAAAAAATGTCGGAGAAATTGGATTTAGTTTTATTTTTTCATAATTTAAGGCTTTAAGTAGAGCCATATAAAGTATCTGAATATTTTGTGCATATAAAACCATATAAAATCCTTATTTTTATAATTGAATTTTTATATTTTTAAATTATATTTAATTTTATGTTAGAATAGCGAAAAAATTTTTGGAAGATAAAGATGGGAAAAAATTTAATAATTGTAGAATCACCAGCAAAAGCCAGAACAATAAAAAACTTTTTAGGTAAAAATTATGATGTTATCGCATCAAAAGGGCATATTAGAGATTTGCCAAAAAGTAGTTTTGGCATAAAGATCCAAGAGGGAAAGTTTGAGCCTCAATATAGAGTCGACAAAGAACACTCAACAGTAGTAAAAGAGATAAAAGAGTTGGCAAAAAAGAGTGATACCGTCTATATCGCAACGGATGAGGATAGAGAGGGCGAAGCGATAGGATATCATATTGCAAAAGCGATAGGAAAAGAGCCCGAAAAACTCCCTAGAATAGTTTTTCACGAAATCACAAAAAACGCCATTAAAAAAGCCCTTGAAAATCCAAGAACAATAGATATGGACAGAGTAAACGCCCAGCAAGCAAGAAGGCTTCTTGATAGGATAGTTGGATATAAGCTATCACCTCTGCTCTCTTCTAAAATACAAAGGGGGTTAAGCGCAGGAAGGGTTCAAAGTGCCGCATTAAAACTTGTAGTGGATAGAGAAAGAGAGATTAAAGCTTTTGTGCCAACCCAATATTGGACAATTGAAGCTATATTTAACGATAATATAGAAAGCCATCTTGTTGAGTTTGAAGGCAAAAAAATAGAAAAACTCACCATAAAAAAGCAAGAAGAAGCAAAAAATATAGTTGATAAAATAAAAAATGAAGAGTTTAAAGTATCAAAAATAGAAAAAAAACAAAGAATCACAAAATCCCCTGCCCCTTTTATGACATCAACCCTTCAACAAACAGCTTCAAGCCAACTTGGATTTAGTCCAAAAAAGACTATGATGATAGCTCAAAAATTATATGAAGGAGTTCAAACCGACAAAGGAATCACCGGTATTATAACCTATATGAGAACTGATAGCTTAAATATCTCAAAAGAGGCTATTGAAGCGGCAAGAGAAAAAATCCAAAAAAGTTTTGGTAAAGAGTATCTTCCATCAAAACCAAAAATCTATACAACAAAAGCAAAAGGGGCGCAAGAGGCACACGAAGCTATTAGACCCACTATGATAGATTTTACTCCCCAAATCGCGGCTCAATATTTAACCCAAGATGAGTTAAAACTTTATACATTAATATATAATAGATTTTTAGCTTCTCAAGCAAAAGACGCCGTTTTTGAAACACAAACAATATATTTTTCCTCCAAAAGCTCGGTTTTCAAAGCTTTAGGAAGAAAACTTATATTTGATGGATTTTATAAGATTTTGGGAGGGGCCGAAAAAGAGAAACTTTTGCCCGAATTAAAAGCCGGTGAGAGTGCAACCTTAACAAAAATCGAAGCAATTGAGCATTTTACCGAACCACCTTCAAGATATTCTGAAGCTAGTCTTATTAAAAAACTTGAATCTTTAGGAATAGGAAGACCTTCAACTTATGCACCTACCATTGCACTTTTACAGGCAAGAGATTATATAAAAATAGAAAAAAGACAACTTATTCCTACAGAAATTGCTTTTAAGGTTATAAAAACTTTAGAAAACCATTTTCCAAATATTGTTGATAGTTCCTTTACCGCAAAAATGGAAGAAGAACTTGATGAAATCGCAGAACATAAAAAAGATTGGCAAAAGGTTTTATGGGAGTTTTATGAACCTTTTATCTCTTTGATAGAAAAAGCAAAAAAAGAGATCAAAAGCCAAAAAATAGCAATCCCTGTTGGCAGAAACTGTCCAGAATGCGGAGCTCAGTTAGTAAAAAGAAGCGGAAGATACGGAGAATTTATAGCGTGTAGCGCTTTTCCAAAATGTAAATATACCGAACAGATTGAAGAGAAAAAAGAAGAAACGACTCAAGAAACTTGTGAAAAATGTGGTTCGGCGATGGTGATTAAAAAAGGACCAAGAGGGGAATTTTTAGCATGCAGCGCCTATCCAAAATGCAAAAACACAAAGCCTATTGCTAAAAAAGAGCTAAAAAAGCTTAGTGTAAAATGTCCAGAATGCGAAGGAGAAATAGTTGAGAGGTTTTCAAAAAGAGGCAGATTTTTTGGTTGTGCAAACTATCCAAAATGTACATTTATATCAAAATTTGAACCTACCGATAAAAAATGTAGCCAATGTGGATATTTAATGGCAAAAAGAACATATAGAAACAAAGAGATTTATGAGTGCATCAAATGTAAACATAAAGAAGATGCGTAACTTGAGCGCTTTGAAAAATCATAAAGGCAATTTATGAAAATAGGCGTAATTTCAGATACACACAATAAAATAGAATATACAAAAAAAATCATAAATTTTTTTAAATCAAAGGATATAAACTATCTATTGCACGCTGGAGATATAGGAGTTGATGTATTAGATCTTATAATAAAAGAAAATATAGAATTTATTGCGGTTTTGGGTAATACCGATAAAGATATTTCTTTGGAAAAATATATAAATGCACCCATTTACAAAGAACCGCACTATTTTAAACTCAACGGCGTTACTTTTAAACTGATGCATCATCCATATTTTTTAACTCCCGATGTTGATGTTATAATATATGGACATTTACACAAATTTGAGTGTGATAAAAAAAAGAGCCTCTATTTAAATCCCGGCGAAGTATGTGCAAGGCAAAAACCCAAAATCGAAGGTGCGCTAATAGATCTAAAAGATCTTAGCGTAGAGTATGTTTATAAAGATTTAAATAAAGAAACTTTTAATATAAATAAGGTCTGTTAATGAAAATATATCTATGCGCTATAAGCAATATATCAAGTGGCGTTTGTGCGGAAGATTGCGCCTTTTGCACACAAAGCACAAAATATAAAGCCGACATTCAAAGATATAAATATAAAGATATCAAAACGATAGTCCAAGAGGCAAAGAAGGCAAAAGAGGCTAAAGCGATAGGATTTTGTTTAGTAACGGCCGGAAAAGGAATAGATGATAAAATTCTTGAGTTTGTATGCAAAGCGGCATATGAGATAAAAAAAGAGGTAGATGAAATATCTCTTATCGGTTGCAACGGCACAGCCAAAACTTGGCAGCTAAAAGAGCTTAAAAAAGCAGGGATTGAAAATTATAACCATAACCTTGAATGTGCCAAAAGTTTATATCCAAAAATATGCTCTACCCATAGTTGGGATGAGAGATATCAAACCTGCCTAAACGTAAAAGAGGCGGGATTAAATCTTTGCACCGGAGGTATTTTTGGTTTAGGTGAAAGCATAGAGCAAGAAGATGAGTTTATAAACCAGATCGCTTCCCTATCTCCAATGAGTGTTCCCATAAACTTTTTTCATCCAAATCCGGCTTTACCTTTAAAAAACAAGATTTTAGATAAAAAGAGAGCTTTAGAAATCATTAAAAAAGTTAAAAAAAAGCTGCCAAATAGTATGATAATGGTAGCTGGAGGAAGAGAACTGGTATTTGGCGATCAGTGGCCAAAGATCTTAGAGGCGGGAGCAAACTCTATCGTTATTGGTGACTACTTAACCACAAAAGGCAACGAACCCGCAAAAGATATAAAAATTTTAGAAAAATTAGGTTATAAAATAGCAGATAGCTGTCATGAGTAACGAAATTTTAATCATAATAACTTTGTCCCTTTTGATATTTGCAACTCCCTTTTTATCAAAAATAACGAGACTTCCTACAAACGTGCTTGAAATTTCCCTTGGATCAATAGCAGGAACAGTTGGATTATTAAGCGATGTTCATCTATTTGAACTGGTTGCGGAATTTGGATTTTTATATTTGATGTTTTTAGCCGGATTGGAAGTTGATCTAAAAAAGGTCTTTTCTATTGAAAAAAGAGTATTAAAAAGAGGGGTTTTTTATATTTTTTTACTCTATATTCTCTCTTTTTTAACGGTAAAATACCTAAATTTAAGCAATATTTTTATAGTGATCTTTCCACTAATCTCAGTGGGACTTATAGCCGCTTTAAGAAAAGAGTACGGGAAAAACCTAAAATGGCTTGATCTTTCTATGACTATAGGCTCTTTGGGAGAAGTTGTAAGTATCGCCGTATTAACTATAGTAAGTGCGGGATTTGAGTTTGGATATGGAATAGCCTTTTATGAAACGATATTTTATTTATCGATTTTTTTAATCTTAATACTGGGAATTTTTAAACTTTTACAGATTATTTTTTGGTGGTATCCAGAACTCAAAACCACGCTTATGCCAAGAATCGATAAAGAGGAGCAAGATATTAGACTCTCTATGGGACTTTTTTTCCTATTTTTAGCCATTATGTTATATTTAAAGCTTGAAGTCGCTTTTGGAGCCTTTATAGCCGGGATCTTTATAGCAACTTTTTTTGAGCATAAAAAGGCTCTTCCTCATAAATTATCTTCATTTGGATTTGGATTTTTCGTTCCTATATTTTTTATTTACACGGGAAGCTCGTTTAAACTTAATGCGCTCTTGATGGAAGGATTACTTCAAAAAGCTATTTTGATTACGGCTATAATGATAATGGTTCGAGTAGTATCTTCGTCTGTTTTTGTAAAGATTTTAGGCTTCAAAAACTCGGTTTTATTTGGTCTATCCCACGCAATGCCTCTAACTCTTCTTGTTGCCATCGCAACGCTGGCGTATCACGCAAAAAGTATAGATCATTTTCATTATCTTACTTTCATTTTGGCAAGTCTTTTTGAGGTTTTAATAGTTATGATAAGTATAAAAATCTTGCAAAAATTAAATCCTAAACCACTCTAATCTACTAAAAGTTTTATTGTTATATGGCGATTTTTATCTATTTTATATCTATATTTTTGTTTTAACGTTATAGCAACTCTATAATAGTTTTTATGAGAGCCTATCACTATATTTTTAATATAGCTATTTTTTATATCTATCTTTTTTGTTAAAAATCCTCTTTTTGATCTAAAATCCAAAACTAATTTATATGGATTATCAACGGTAAAAACTTTTTTTAATTTGTCTCTTGTAAAAATTTTTATAATATTTTTATCTATCTCAAAAGAGATCCATTTAAATGGTTTAATTTGGGGTATCTCAAATTTTGCTATCTTAAATTGGACAGGTTTAATATCCCCTTTTTTTGTAGGCAAAAAGGGATTTTCCCTCCCAAACAAAAATATGGTTAATATCAATAAAAAAATAGCTCTTTTCACTCAGGCTCCAACTCTTTTAATTCAAAATACTCTTTTTGCAATTTGGCGTTCTCCTCTTTTAATCTTTGAACCTCTCTTTTTAAAGACTCTTTTTTATTCTCCAAATCAAATAAAACCTCCACGGAGTCTTTGCCAAAAAGCATTTTACCAATATATACGCCTAAAAGTATTATCAGCAAAAAAGCCGATAATACTTTTAAAAAATTAAAAAAAAGCTCTTTTTTCGAAACTTTTAAAAAGTCCTCAAAAAATTCTCTCATCTATTTACTTAAAAAGCTCTTTTCCTATATATTCGGGATATAAAATATCTCTTTCGATCTCTAACAATCTATTGTATTTTGCCGTTCTTTCGCCTCTTGCGGGAGCTCCGGTTTTTATTTGAGCGGTATTTAGCGCAACGGCAAAATCGGCTATAAAAGCGTCTTCACTCTCACCGCTTCTATGGCTCATTATACAATTATAACCGTTTCTTTGGGCAAGTCTAACGGTTTGCATAGTTTCGGTTACGCTTCCTATTTGATTTGGTTTTATTAGTATCGCGTTTGCTACACCTTTTTGAATACCTTCTGCTAAAATATCTTTATTTGTAACAAAAAGATCGTCACCTACAAGCTGTATTTTATCGCCAAGTTTTTGGGTAATTTTTGCCCATCCTTCCCAATCATCTTCCGCCATTGCATCTTCAATTGAGACAATTGGATAGTTATTTACAAGCTCGGCATAATATTCAACCAATTCATCGGAAGTCAAAACTCTTCCCTCTCCTTTTAGGTTATATTTTCCATCTTCGAAAAATTCGCTACTTGCTGCGTCCAAAGCTATTACTATCTCATCTTTTGGTTTATATCCGGCTTTTTCTATTGCTTTTAAAATATATTCTATCGGTTCTGCGTTATTTTTGAAATTTGGAGCAAATCCCCCTTCATCGCCAAGAGCGGTAGAGTGTCCCTCGCTTGCCAAAAGTTTTTTTAATGTATGATATATTTCACTACTAGCTCTCAATCCCTCTTTAAAATCATCAAATCCCGTAGGCATTATCATATACTCTTGCAGATCTACATCGTTATTTGCGTGTGCTCCGCCGTTAATGATATTTAACATCGGTGTTGGAAGTATCATAGCGTTTGATCCGCCAAGATATCTATATAATGGAAGACGCAAGCTCTTTGCCGCGGCTCTTGCTATAGCCATAGATACCCCAAGCACGGCGTTTGCGCCAAGCTTTGAGTAGTTATCGGTTCCGTCTAACTCTTTTAATATCCCATCTATCTCAGCCTGATTATAAGGTGAGAGCCCTACAAGTTCATCGGCAATATCAACATCAACATGCTCACAAGCTTTTAAAACACCTTTACCCATAAATCTCTCATTATTGTCTCTAAGCTCTAAAGCCTCTCTCTTTCCCGTGCTCGCCCCACTTGGAACTATAGCACTCGCAACCGTTGCGTCACTTAAAACAACTGTAGCTTTTACCGTAGGATTTCCTCTACTATCTAAAACCTCTTGAGCAAAAATATTGTCTATATAAACCATTTATTCTCCTTTTTTTCACTCTTAATTAACCAATTTAGACATTGGACATTAGACATTAGACATTGGTAAATGGGCATTGGGAATTAGGAATTGGAAATCGAACCCTCTCTTACCACCTTACCCCCTTACCTCCTTCAGCCTTCAACCTTCTACCTTCAGCCTTTCACCTAACCACTCAACTACTTAACCATTTTAACTAATTTAACTAATTTCACTCCTCTTTCATCTCTTCTTGCGGAACCATCATAACGCTAT
>NZ_CEXZHP010000025.1:0-3407 GCF_982775275.1 Nitrosophilus sp. | reverse complement strand
TTTAACTAATTTCACTCCTCTTTCATCTCTTCTTGCGGAACCATCATAACGCTATCGTTTATCCCCATAGCTTTTTTTATCTCGTTTTCAATTTCTGTGGCAAGTTCTGGATGCTCTTTTAGATAAGCTTTTACATTTTCTCTACCTTGGCCAAGCTTTACATCCTTGTAACTAAACCAGCTTCCGCTTTTGTCAATAATATCAAGTTTCACGCCATAATCAACAATCTCGCCCTCTTTACTTATACCTTCGCCAAACATAATATCAAACTCAGCCTGTCTAAAAGGAGGAGCAACCTTATTTTTAACAACTTTAGCCCTTACTCTGTTTCCTATCTGGTTTTCACCCTGTTTTAAAGTGGCTATCCTTCTAACATCAATTCTAACCGAAGCATAAAATTTTAATGCGTTTCCACCTGTTGTGGTCTCAGGAGTGCCATAACCCATAGCACCTATTTTCATACGTATTTGATTTATAAAAATAACTGTGGTGTTCATTTTATGAAGCACGCCAGTTAATTTTCTTAGCGCTTGGCTCATGAGCCTTGCTTGAAGACCCATATGACTATCTCCCATTTCACCTTCAATCTCAGCTTTAGGTGTTAAAGCGGCAACAGAGTCTATAACTATCACGTCAACCGCCCCGCTTCTTGCTATGGTCTCTACGATATCTAAAGCCTGCTCACCAAAATCTGGTTGACTAACAAGTAAGTTTTCTACATCAACTCCAAGATTTTTAGCATATAATACGTCCAAAGCGTGCTCTGCATCGATAAATGCGCAAATTCCCCCATCTTTTTGGGCTTCTGCGATTATTTGAAGGGCAAGTGTTGTTTTACCGGAACTCTCAGGTCCATATATCTCTATGATTCTACCTTTTGGCACCCCTCCTATTCCCAGTGCCAAATCAAGCCCCAAAGAACCAGTGCTAATTGATGCGATTGGTTCTATCTCTTTTTCTCCAAGTTTTACCAAAGCCCCCTTACCAAAGGCTTTATCGATCTGTTTTATGGCTAATTCAAGTGCTTTTTGCTTATTTGCGTCCATATATAAACCTCTCTATTTAAAATTACTTATATTTTATCTTTTTTTAAGTAAAATATCCATAAAAAATTAATTAGACATTGGTAATTAGACATTAGACATTAGAAATTTAAATCCAATGTCCAATGTCCAATGTCCAATGTCCAAAAGGACATCAATGTCAATATACACAGTTGCCCACTCTCCGGATGCGGACGATATTTTTATGTTTTATGCCATAAAATTTGGATGGATAAGTTCTAAAAATATAAAATTTAAAAATATTGCTTTAGATATTGAGACTTTAAACGAAAAAGCCATAGAGAGCTATTATGACATTAGCGCTATTAGTTTTGCGTTATATCCATATATATATAACGATTATGCCCTTTTAAAAACCGCTGTTAGTTTTGGATACGGATATGGACCAAAACTTATAAAAAAAAGAGGTAGAAAACTCAAAAAAAATTTTAAAGTAGCTCTTAGCGGACAATATACCACAAACGCTATGCTTTTTAAGATAGCTTATCCCAAAGCAAGAGCTATCTATATGAATTTTTTGGATATTGAAAAAGCCGTAATAGAGGAAAAAGTAGATGCTGGAGTATTGATCCATGAGTCTATTTTGGATTTTGATGAATCTCTTGAGGTTGAAAAAGAGTTATGGGATATTTGGTTGGATTTGGCAAAAGAGGAGCTTCCTCTGCCTCTTGGAGGTATGGCAATTAGAAGATCTATACCTATATTAAAAGCTATTGAAGCAGAAAATTTGCTAATAGATGCAGTCAAAATCGCAAATCTGCATAAAGAGATTTTATCAAAAATGCTTCTTGAGAGAAATCTTGTTAGAATAGAGGATAAAAAACTAAAAAAATATCTTGATATGTATGCAAACCAAGAGTCTGTAATAATGAATGATACTCAGTATAAAGCTTTAGATAGACTTTTTGAGATTGGATATAGATACGGTTTTTATAAATTTCCTATAAAAGCTAAAGATTATCTTATCCCCTCAGAATATAAAAATATTAGATTTTCTTAAGGGCGAAATTGGAAAAATTGATAGATTTTAAAAAATACTCTTCTATAAAAATAGGACCTATCCTAAAGGTAAAAATAATTGAAAAGATCGATAAGGATAATGAAAAATATTTTATTATAGGAGGGGCAAACAATCTTTTAGTTTCAAAAAAACCTCCACCTTTAGCTATGTTATCTAAAAAGTTTGATTATATAAAGATAAAAAATAACGAACTAATCATTGGAGCCGCAACTCCTACAGGAAAAGTGGTATCTTTTTGCAAAAAATATAATATCGGCGGATTTGAATTTTTAAGCAAACTCCCTGGAACCATAGGGGGTGCAGTGAAAATGAATGCCGGAGTTAAAGAGTATGAGATAAAAAATATTTTGAAATGGATAAGAGTTTATAAAGGCAAAATTTATGCAAAAGATTTAAAACTCGAATATAGAAAAACCGATATTAAAAATATAATATATGAGGCGGGATTTGATATTAGGTTTGGATTTGATTTTGAGCTTTTAAATAGTCTAATAAACCTTAGAAAAAATCAGCCAAAATATCCAAGTGCAGGAAGTGTTTTTAAAAATCCACCAAAAAACTTTGCCGGAAAGTTAATAGAAGATGTTGGATTGAAAGGTAAAAGAGTTGGAGATATCGCTTTTAGTGATTTACATGCAAATTTTTTAATAAATCTTGGAGATGGAACATTTGAAGATGCTATTTATTTAATAAAAGAGGCCAAAAAAAGAGTTTATGAAAAATATAAAATAGTTCTTGAAGAAGAAATAGTCATATTATAGGATACAAAATGTATCCTATCCCCCTATGTAGCAGTGGGGCAAAGCCCCAAAATATTAAGCTTGAGCCGCTTTTTTAGCAGCTTCTAAAGCCTCTTCGTAATTTGGCTCTTCAGTGATTTCTGGAACAAGCTGTTTATAAACTACAGCTCCATCTTTGTCAATTATAAAAATTGCTCTTGCTAAGATTCCTTTTAGTGGTCCTTCAGCTATAACAACCCCATACTTTTGGCCAAAATCTCTGTTTCTATAATCACTTGCTACAGTCAAATTTTCAACACCTTCAGTTGAACAAAATCTCTTGCTTGCAAAAGGAAGGTCCATAGAAACAACAGTAACATCAACTCCCTCGATTTTTGCCGCCTCTTCGTTAAATTTTCTTGTCTCAGTCGCACAAACTGGAGTATCTAAAGAGGGAACAACAACTATCATTTGAACTTTTCCTTGAGCTCCGCCTACTTTTTTCTCTTGTAGATCAGTTGTTACAACAGTCGCCTCCGGAGCTTTATCTCCAACGTTTACCTCGTTACCTTCTAACTTAACTGGATTACCTTTTAATGTAAC
>NZ_CEXZHP010000024.1:0-13734 GCF_982775275.1 Nitrosophilus sp. | reverse complement strand
CTATTGCGTTTGCACTTTTTAATAAAATTTTCAAACGTTGCGTTAGCAAAAATCGTATCCGACTTGAGCGAAATTTAGTAATTTTTCAGAACACTCAATTCCTAATTCCCATTTCCCATTTCCCAATTCCCAATTCCAATTTCCTATCATATTTTCACTCTATCGTGCAAGGCTTTAGATAGGGATAAAATATCGACATTTTCCAAACTAACGCCTGTAGGGACTCCCTGAGCTATTTTTGTAAAGACAAGATCAAACTCTTTAAGTTTCTCTTCTACATAGATCATAATAGCATCATTTGCAACGGATGGAGTCAACGCAAAAATGATCTCTTTTATATTTTCCTCTTCTACGATTTTATGAAGTCTTTCTATAGCGTTTTCCAAATCGTCCAAAACAAAATATTTTCCGTTATATTCGTTACTCTCTTCAATAACCAATATATCTTTTGCGCTCTCTACAATACATAAAATATCTTTTTCTCTCAATTCGTCGCTACAGATATAGCATAACTCATCTTCACTAAGTCCTCCACATCTACTGCATCTTCTTATATTGCTTACGGCGTTTTCGATGGCATGAGCTATTTTTAATGCGTTTAAGCTATCCTCCATCACCATATAAAAAGCCAGCTTTATTGCTGATTTTTTTCCGATGGTAGGTAAAGACTCCAAAGCTTCGATCAATTCATTAAATCTTTTAAATCCTTTTTTCAAGAAGCTCCCTTTATTTTTTTGAAATTATACAATAATATAAAAATTGATTTATTACAAATTTTTTGATAAAATCAGCGCAACTTAAAATATACTTAAAAGAGGTGAAAATTGGTGGATTTAGACTATTATGAGATATTGGAAGTTGATAAAAACGCTACTTTTGAAGAGATAAAAAAATCTTACAGAAAATTGGCACTTAAATATCATCCAGACAGAAACCCCAACAATAAAGAAGCAGAAGAGAGATTTAAACTTATTAACGAAGCATATCAAGTTTTAAGCGATAAAGAAAAAAGAGCCCTATATGACAGATATGGAAAAAGAGGACTTGAAAACCAAGGATTTGAAGGCTTTAGCCACAGCTCATACGAAGATATTATGGACTTTTTTGAATCAGTTTTTGGCGGAAGTTTCGGAGGATTTGGTTTTGGAAGAAGAAAGGATGAAGAAAAATATCCTCTTGATCTATCTCTTGAGATGGAGATATCTTTTAACGAAGCTTTTTTTGGAACTCAAAAAGAGATAGAGTATGAGTATAAAATACCTTGCAAAAGCTGTAAAGGAACGGGGGCAAAAAACGCTGAGTTTATAACTTGTAGCGAATGCGGCGGAAGAGGCCAGATCTATTATAGACAAGGATTTATGACTTTCTCTCAAACCTGTCCAAGATGCCATGGCAGCGGGAAAATCGCAAAAGAAAAATGTGAAGAGTGTAAAGGGCTTGGATATGAGAGAAAAAAAGAAAAAATTACTATAAACATCCCAGAAGGTATAGATAACGAAGATAGAATTAGAGTAAGTGGCAAAGGAAATGTAGGTATACATGGACAAAGAGGAGATCTTTATATCACTTTTTACGTAAAAGAAGATGAACATTTTGTAAGATATAACGATGATATATATTTGGAAGTTCCCGTATTTTTTACTCAGGCGATTTTAGGAGAAAATATCACTATACCAACTCCCAGAGGTGAAAAAGAGTTAAAACTTCCTCAAGGAACAAAAGATAAAGAGCAGTTTATATTTAGAGGGGAAGGGGCAAAAAACGTAAGAACCAAAAAAGTAGGAAACCTTATCGCACAAATTAAAATAATATATCCAAAAAAATTAAATAACGAACAAAAAGAGCTACTTCAAAAACTTCAAGAAAGCTTTGGGATTGAAAGCAAACCACACGAGAAAAAATTTGAATCGGTTTTTAACAAAATAAAAGGATGGTTTAATAAATAAAGGGGGAATTCCCCTTTAATTCATTCTCAAATCTACCTTTAATTTTTTCCTTTTATAATAGGCGGCGATAATCATAGTAAAAATCAATGCTATAGCGTAATAGACCCATGCAGGAATTGGCACCGGATCTCCTTGGGCGTAGGAGTGAAGACCCGATAGATAAAAGTTTACTCCAAAATAGGTCATAATAACCGATGAAAAAGCTAGTAGTGATAAAACATTATATAAAAATAGACCGTTTAATCTTGGAATCAATCTCAAATGTTCAACACAGGCATAAACCAATATCGTAACCAACGCCCACGTCTCTTTAGGATCCCATCCCCAATATCTTCCCCAACTCTCGTTAGCCCAAACTCCGCCTAAAAAGTTACCCATAGTCACTAAAATTAGACCGATTATTAGACTCATTTCGTTGGTGTAAGTTAGCTCTTTTATAGTAAGTATTAGCGAATTTTTGTTTTTTTCGTTCATAAAAATATATAAAATCAAAACAATAAACCCAAGAAGAGCGCTCAAAGCCAAAAATCCGTAGCTTGCAGTAATAACGGAAACATGTATCATAAGCCAATAAGATTTTAAAACAGGAACCAAATTGGTAATTTGAGGATCTAACCAATTTAAATGTGCCACAAAAAGGATCAATCCTCCAAGAAGCGAAGTAGCCGCCAAGGCAACGGGAGAATTTTTTGAAAAGAAAAAACCGGCAAGCACAATCGCCCAAGAGATATAAACCATTGACTCATATCCATCACTCCAAGGTGCATGCCCGGCCACATACCATCTAAGTCCAAGTCCAAAAGTATGAATAAAAAATCCTACAACTATAAAAAACAGTCCAATTTTAACAATTGGGCCTATTTTTATTTTTGGATTGATAAGATTTAATAAAACAAGAATTAGCAGTATCGCACCTATTATCATATAATAGGGAACAAGTCTATTAAAAATATCCAACTTATTATATAAAAGCTCAGCTTTTATTCTTTTTTCGCTCGGCATCATGGAAGCGCCGTAATATTTTTGATAATCTTTAATAACTTCCAAAGCTTTATCGGCTTTATCCCAATTTCCGTTCTCCAAAGCGTTATCTATATTTGAAAAATAGCTTGCAGTTATTAATCTAACAAGTTCGGCCTGTTTTGGAGGGAAAGTTTTTATAGCTTCTACGGGAGAATACCATTTTTGATTTTTGTCGTTTGGTTTTGGGAAAATTCTAAGAAGCTCCCCTGTATAAACAAGATAACAAACATTTACCCTCTCATCAACTTTTATTACCTCTTTATCAAACTGACCTCTATTGGATGGCTTTTTCAAAACCGCTTTTTGTATATA
Organism: Nitrosophilus sp.; assembly: GCF_982775275.1. Lineage (NCBI taxonomy): Bacteria > Pseudomonadati > Campylobacterota > Epsilonproteobacteria > Nautiliales > Nitratiruptoraceae > Nitrosophilus > Nitrosophilus sp. The sequence continues at coordinate 10,453 of NZ_CEXZHP010000024.1, read as the reverse complement.
CTCTGCTAATTTATAGTTTCCTTCTTTATCAAAAAAATCCTTAAAAGAGGCGTATTTTTCTTCTTTTTTTAAACCTATTATCTTTTTTAAAGCCGGATGATAAACATAAATCATTTTTATTTGTTGCCAATGTTCTGGCTTAACTGTCATTCCAAGAAAAATTTGATTTGGATTTAGATCCAAAAATCTCTCTTTTTTAGTAACTTTTGCTAAGATCATCCTTGAGAGAGTATCTATGGGCTCGACTCTACCTCCCCTATCTTGAACTAAAAGCTCGCCAAATTTTTCGCAATGGGCTTTGTCAAATGATTTTACAACCTTTAAAGCCTCCTCGTAAGTTATAGCCTTTAAACCGCTTGGCAATATAAAAGCAGCCAAAAAAGAAAGAAGCATCATCTCTCTCTTTTTTTGAACCTTTCTTGTAAGCCTAATAAGCTTCATAAATCTACTTTGAGGCATAAAAAGATGAAATATCATGCCAAAAAATAGCAATGCATAACCAATATAAGTAATTATAGTTCCCGGATCGTGATTGACTGAAAGAATTGTTCCTTTCTCATCCATATCATAAGAGCTTTGAAAAAACCTATATCCACGATAATCCAACACATGGTTCATATAGATTCTATAAGGCATATTTACGCCCTTTTCTTTATCTATTAGCACAACTTCGCTGGCATAAGAAGATGGACTATTGGATCCTGGATATTTTTCTATCTGAAAATCTATAAGTTTCAAAGAAAAAGGAAGTTTTATTATTTTTGAACCGTATGTTAAATTCAATATAAGCCCATCAAGTTTTACGCTGATAGGATTTCCAAGCTGGTTTGGTTTTCCAAAAAGAGTTACCTCTTTTTCTTTATCTTTATATTTTATATTTAACACCAAAGCGTCTTGAAATTTTCCGCTTCTATCCTTTGGCCCGTTAGAAACCAAAACGGCTTTTACGCCCTCTTTTATATCTTTTAATACCAATTTTACGCCATCAATTATATATAGCCTATTTTTTTCAAATAATATTTCGCTGTTTGGGGGATATTTATGGGTGATATTTTCTTTCATATCAAATATATTAACTTTAAAGGGAGCTTTTATGAAAAGTTTTTTATCTTTTTTATATATTTTTACTCCATCTTTTATCTCTTTTTCAAAAGAGGTCTTAACTTTTCCAAGATCAACTACTTCATCTTTTTTAAGATTTAAATTTTGAGAAGAGCTATCAAGGGCTACCATTAAATTTAAAATAGTTTTTCCGTTTTTATCCTTTTTATACTCTATTTTTGCGTTGGGTATATATTTTTTTAGCTCTATTTTAATTTTTTCTCCATCTAAATTTATCTCTTTTTTAAAGCTGTTTTTACCAAGAGCCGATAGAAGTATCGCTGACTCAAAATGATACTTTTTATTATTTTTTATAACTTCTGCCTGAAGATAGGTCTTTTCTGAAATGATCTTATCTTGAGTTGCGCCTTCTCTTATATGCATTATCCCTTCATAACCTATATATCTGGTAACACCTGCGCCTATCAAGATCAATATAAAAGCAAAATGAAAAAGCCCCGTTAGCCATTTATCTTTTCTATATAGCCTAAATCTAATAATATTATAAATAAGATTTATCCCAAGCAACAAAAGAAGTATCTCAAACCATTTTGCGTTATAAACCAAAGCTTTTGCCGTTTGGGTTCCATAATCGTTTTCTATAAAAGTTGCAACTCCTATAGATATAGCAAAAATAAACATCAATATCACAGCCGATTTCATTGACAAAAATAGAGACTTAAATAGTTTCACCATCAAATACCCCAATATTACAAGATTGAAAGATTTTATACGTTTTTAACCAAAATTGCGAAGTCCTTTAGAAGTTAATTTAACTTTTTAAGATTTTTTAATATATCATTTTAACTCTCCCCACCTTTTTGCGATAGATACGCTACATTTTAACGGAACGTTTAACTTATAAATATTTTCCATAATATCTTTAAAGATTATTGCTAAATTCTCAGCCTCTTTTTCGTCTACTTCAAAAATTAGCTCATCATGTATCTGAACTATTATGTTTGCTGGATATTGCTTTTGATAAATCTCATCCTTTATTTTATTCATAGCAAGTTTGATAAGATCCGCGGCACTCCCTTGAAAAACAGTATTTATTGCTTCCCTTAGATATGCCGCAAACTGAGCTCCGCTAGCGTGCGCAAAATCGAAATATCTTCTTCTACCAAGCAAAGTCTCTACAAAACCGTTCTTTTTTGCAAAATCTTCGATAGATTTTAAATACTCTTTAACGGTTGGGAAAGATCTAAAATAGCTATCTATTATCTCTTTTGCCTCTTTTGTGCTAATTCCTAAAGTTTGAGATAGTTTTCTACTTCCCATTCCGTAAATCAAACCGAAATTTATACTTTTTGCGATATCCCTTTTTTTTGCCGCATCTTCTTTAAAAAGTTTTTTTGCCGTTTCAAGATGTATATCTTTATCTTCAAAAAAAGCCTTTATCAGTGAAGGATCTTTTGAAAAATGAGCCAAAAGTCTAAGTTCTATCTGAGAGTAATCTATGCCTATTAAAAGCTTATTTTCATCTGCTATAAAACCGTATCTTATCTCTTTTCCAACTTCGGTTTTTACGGGAATATTTTGAAGATTTGGGTTTTTGCTCGCTAGTCTTCCCGTAGCCGTGCCAGTCTGGACAAAAGATGTATATATTCTATTTTTCTTATCTTTTTTACCAAGTTTCAAAAGAGGTTCTATATAGGTAGATTTTAGCTTAAAAAGCTCTCTATACTCTAAAATCTCTCTAATAATTTCATGCTTATCTCTCAACTGATTCAATACCGCTTCATTCGTGCTAAATCCGGTCTTTGTCTTTTTCACTACAGGAAGCTTTAGTCGCTCAAACAAAACGGCTCCCAACTGCTTTGTAGAGTTGATATTAAACTCAACTCCGGCAATTTCATAAATCCTTTTTGTTAGCTCTTCCAATCTTTTATTTGTTTTAATCAAAAGCTTTTCAAAAAAATCTATATCTATTTTTATACCGCTTCTTTCCATCCATATAAGTGTATTTATAAAAGGATATTCAACCTCTCTTGCCTCTTTTAAAAGATGTGCGGCGTTTTCGTTTTTTAACTCTTCAATTAGTCTAAAATAGAGCATATAAGTGATTAGTGCGTCTTCCGCGGCATATTTTGTAGCCTCTTTTATATCAACTAGTGAAAAATCTTCACCTTTTTTAACGGTCTCTTTAAAAGTTATCATTGAGTGGGAAAAATACCTTTTTGACAACGACTCCAAAGATAAAGAACTCTCTGGATTTATTAGCCATGCAAGTATCATAGTATCAGCATACGGGATAACTTCGTCAATTTTGTATCTATACAGTAAAGATAGGTCAAATTTAAGATTGTGTCCAAAAAATTTAGCACTCAAAATCTTTTTTATAGCATCAAAAGCGTCTTGCAATCTTACTTGATCTTCCACTCCCAGATATTTATGCCCAACGGGAACGTAATAGGCTCTATTTTTTTCAAAACAGAAACTAAAACCTACCAAATTTGCCTCTTTTGTATCTAAAGAGTTAGTTTCTATATCAAATGAAATTAGAGTATCTTCATCTATCTTGCTTATCACATCTTGCAACTTCTCTTTTGTATTTAACAAAATCGATTCAAACTCTACATTCTCTTTTTTTTCTATCAGTGGTTTTTGTTTTAGTCTATTTAACACTGAAGTTATATCATACTCTATCAGCTCCTCTGCTATTTTTAGGATAGGGTTTATTTTAGGAAGTTCAAATTTATGTATGTCTATATCGCAATTTTCAAAAAGATCATCTTTTAAAGTAACAAGCTTTTTGCTTAAAAAAGCTGACTCTTTACCCTCTTTTAAAAGTTGCGCCACTCTTGGGGGTTTTATTTTTTCAATATTTTTATATATATTTTCCAAATCTCCATATTCGTTTATAAGTTTAGCCGCAGTTTTTGGACCGATACCTTTAACTCCTGGTATATTATCTGCGCTATCGCCGGTTAGCGCCAAAAAATCTTTTATATATTTTACATCTACGCCAAATTTTTGTTTAGCCTTTTCTTCGTCAATCTCCTCTTTTTTTATAGGATCGTATAAAACAACCTTTTCATCGTCTATTAATTGATATAGATCTTTATCGTGGGTTACTATTTTTACTTTTATTCCCTTTTTCTTTGCGCATTTTACAATGGAGGCTATTATATCATCTGCTTCATATCCCTCTTTTTGCAACTTCTTAAACCCCATCTTCTCTATCCATTCTATAGCTACCGGGAGCTGGGCTAAAAGCTCTGGTGGGACATCCGGGCGCTGAGCTTTATAATTTTTATCGATCTCTTCTCTAAAAGATGGGCCTTCGCTATCTAAAGCAAACAATATATAATCACTATTATGCTCTTTAGTGAGATTAAATATAAAATTTATAAATCCTGTTAAAAGTCCTGTAGGGAAGCCTTTTTTGCTTTTTAAAGGAGGCAGAGCGTAATAGTTTCTAAAGAAAAAACCAAAAGTATCGATTATCGTTAATGTTTTCATATTTTTCCTTATATAAAATCTTTTTAGCTATTTTATTCAAATAAGATATAATTTTATAAAATTTTTCCAAAAGGAAAGTTATGAGAAAACTATTAATTTTTTTGCTATTTTTTAATTATATATTTGCGCAGGATTTTTCAAAGGTTAGGGAAGAAAATATTAAAAATATCGATTTGATTATAAAAATATATAAAAAGAGGCTTGATTGTATTGAAGAGTCAAACCAGCCAAAAGAGTGCATAAAAAAATTCCCATACAATCAAAAAAGCGACAATTTAGCATCGCTTCTTTGTTCATCTTTTCCGGTTAGCTATTATAAAAATATATTAAAAAGAGATATAAAAATGCTCCAAAACGAAAAAATATGCTGGGGGAAAGCCCTATCAAAAGAGGATGTGGCAAAATGTATAAAAAATTAAATATTTTTTAAGCTGTCGATAGCATCTTTTAATAGTTCTATATCCATATTTTCAGATTCTGCTGTTGCAATCGCTCTGTTTATACTAGCATCTGCTAAAGGTTTATTAACCGGTATGGCACTTTTGACTATATTTAGGGCTCTTGCATACTCATAACTCTCTTCATCGGCATCTTTAAAGTTATCTGAAAATTTGATAGATTTTACAAAAAGTTCATCAAATTCCCAATATTCAAACATCTCTGCCGTTACTTCCGCGGTAGTTAAACCTATAAAACTCTTTTCGACTTCTGAAATATTATTTGTAGTTTCAATTTCGGATTTAAAAGGAAAAACAAGATCTTCTTTGATAATCTCGTCAGCTATTATAATCTTTCCCATTTCTTGAAGCAAAGAAGCAAGACTTAAAAGTTTTAATTTTCTACTATCGACTTTTCTATACCATCTATACATAAGATGGCTTTGAAGATGAGAAATATTTGCAAACTCCTCAGCACTAATCCCGTATGGCTCCATATCTATATTTAATAGCTTTTTTATGGAGTTTTGAAGCACTACCCCTTTTACTTCAGAAAGACCAAGCAAAGATATAGCGTGAGAGAGATCTGTTATCTCTTTTCTAAGTCCGTAAAAGGGAGAATTTACTCTTTTTAAAATATTGGCAACAAGCATCGGATCTTTTTCTAAAATTTTTGCGATTTTCTCTAAACTTACATTGGGATCGTTGTAGGCTTTTTCAAACTCTTGGATAGTTTTTGGCAAAGGTGGCAATGATTTTATCTTTTTAATGATCGACTCTCTCATCTTATCTCCATACTTTTTTTATATTTTGCCCAATTTTTTCTTAAATTTTTAACTCTTTTGCCAAAAATTCGCCGGTAAAGCTTCCGGTTTTTTTATAATTTTTTGCAACTTCCAGCGGAGATCCGGTAGCTATAACTTTACCGCCTCTGCTTCCTCCTTCTGGCCCCATATCTATAATATAATCGGCATTTTTTATAATATCAAGGTTATGCTCTATAACTATAACGCTGTTTCCAAGTTCTACTAAATGGTGTAAAACTTTCAAAAGCTTATTTACATCTTCAAAATGTAGCCCGGTAGTTGGCTCATCTAAAATATAAAGGGTATTTCCGGTATCTTTTTTGCTAAGTTCTCTTGATAGTTTTATCCTTTGAGCCTCTCCCCCGCTTAAAGTTACCGCGTTTTGTCCTAAAGTAATATATCCAAGTCCCACATCTTGTAAAGTTTTTAGTTTCTGATATATTTTTGGAATGTTTTTAAAAAACTCTATAGCTTCATCAACGCTCATCTCAAGGACATCGGCAATATTTTTCCCTTTATACTCTATCTCTAAAGTTTGCGCATTGTATCTTTTTCCTTTACACGCATCACATTTAACCATTATATCAGGCAAAAAGTGCATCTCTATCTTTATCTCCCCTTCACCTTTGCACTTTTCGCATCTTCCCCCTTTTACGTTAAAACTAAATCTTCCCGGAGTATAGCCTCTTATTTGCGCCTCTTTCGTTTTTGCAAAAAGGTTTCTTATCTCATCAAAAACTCCCGTATATGTTGCTGGATTGCTTCTTGGGGTTCTGCCTATGGGGCTTTGATCAAGATATATAACTTTATCAAGTTTATCAAGCCCTACTATTTCAACTCCTGAGACTTTTTTAACTTTTTTTGCGTGGTTTAATATCTCCTTTGCAACCGGCAAAAGAGTTTGAAGTATCAAAGAACTCTTTCCGCTTCCGCTAACACCCGTTACGGCTACAAAGTTTCTAAGAGGAAATTTTACGTTTAAATTTTTTATATTGTTAATATTTACATTTTTTATCTCTATCCACTCTTTTTGCTCTCTATTGTAAAAATATTCTATTTTTTTCTTACCGGTTAAATATTTTGCCGTTAACGTATCGCTATTTTTTAGCTCTTCCAAATTTCCGCTAAAAACCACTTCTCCGCCGTATTTTCCGGCACCTGGTCCAATATCTACTATAAAATCGGCACTCTTGATAGTCTCTTTGTCGTGTTCTACAACGATTACGGTATTTCCTTTTTTTTGAAGGTTTTTTAAGGTTCTAATTAGCTTTGAAGTATCTCTTTCATGTAGCCCAATACTTGGCTCATCCAATACATACATAACCCCCGTTAATCCGCTTCCAATTTGAGAGGCTATCCTGATCCTTTGAGCCTCTCCCCCGCTGATAGTCCTTGCGTCTCTTCCAAGAGTCAAATACCCAAGACCCACATCATTTAAAAAATATAGCCTCTCTCTTATCTCTTTTAATATCGGAGCGGCTATTACTCTTTTTTGTTTTGATAAATAATCAAAATTCCTCTCATCGCTAAAAAATTTATAACACTCCTTTATAGGCATATCCAAAATTTCGCCTATCTTTTTGTCTGCAACTTTAACAGCCAAGGATTCAGGTTTTAGTCTATGTCCGTTACATTTATCGCAAACTTTTTCACTCATATATTCATTTAACTCTTTTTCCTCTTTGAACATATCATAAGCTATTTTTATCACACCGGGCCAAACTCTCAATAACTTATGATTTTTCCAATAAAACTCCACCTCTTCCGCAGATCCGTAAAGAATCGCTTTTTTTTCGTTCTCTTTTAACTCTTCGAAAGGCTTTTTTATATCTATGCCGTAAGTTTGGCAAAAAGCTTTTAAAAATGTAAAATAGTAGCTTCTATTGTATCCGTAAATTATCTTAATCGCACCTTTTTCGATAGGTAACGAGTCGTTTATTATCTTTTTTAAATCGAGGGTATATCTAATTCCAAGTCCATCACAAGCCGGACACGCTCCTTTTGGTGAGTTAAAGGAGAAACTTAAAGGCTCTAAGGGTTCAAAACTAACCTTACAGTCAAAACAGGCCAAATGTTCGCTAAAATGGATATGGGGTTTTTCAAGGTTTAACTCTTTATAGTTGATTATCTCAACCTCCATCTCACCATATGATTCGTTTAAAGCTTTCTCCACATCAGCGGCGATTCTTGAGCTATTTTCATCTTTTACTACGACTCTGTCGATAACCACTTTTATCGTATGTTTTTTTGTTTTTGAAAGCTCTATCTCTTCATCAAGCCTTACCATCACCCCGTCAATCATCGCTCTAACATACCCTTTATGCCTAAGCCCCTCTATCAAATCGGAAAAACTACCCTTTTTCTCTCTAATAAGTGGCGCCAAAATAACAAGTTTTGCTCCTTTTGGAAGCTTTAAAACTTCATTGATTATATCTTGAGCGCTCATACTTGAGATAGGTTTGCCGCAAATATGGCAATGCTGTTTTCCCACTCTTGCGTATAAAAGCCTTAAATAATCATAAATCTCCGTTATTGTCCCAACAGTGCTTCTTGGGTTTTTACTTGTGGTTTTTTGTTCTATAGCAATCGCGGGAGTTAAACCTTCTATCTTATCAACATCGGGTTTTTCAAGCCTTTCAAGAAACTGCCTTGCATAAGATGACAGTGATTCGATATATCTTCTTTGACCCTCAGCATATAGCGTCTCAAAAGCGAGCGTGCTTTTTCCGCTTCCGGACAATCCCGTAAAAACTATAAGTTTATTTTTTGGTAGTTTTAAATCTATATCTTTTAAATTATTCTCTCTGGCACCAAAAATTTCTATAAATTCCATTTTCCCCTCTCAAATAGATTAATATCCAAAAAATATCTTTTTTATAACCAGAACTAAAATAACGCCATACATAACTATAAGGAGATTTTTAAATTTTTTTCTATCGATAATGTGAGCCATTCTTATACCAAAAAATACACCAATAAGTGAAGAGGCTCCAACCAAAAATCCATAAAGATAATCTATATGACCAAATATAGAAAGACTAATAAATCCCGATATTGAAGAAAATATCACAAAAAAAAGACCCATAGAGGCAGCTTTTTTCACATCAAGATGAAAAATTCCAACTAATATAGGAGTAACAAGGATTGACCCACCAACCCCTATAGATATGGCAAAAAGTCCTATAAAAACACCTACAAAAAATATTATTAATTGCGGGATACTTTTTTTATCCGTCTCTTCAATATTTCTTTTAAAAAATCTATAAAACGCAAAAAGTATAAAACCCAAAAACATATATTCCAAAACTTTAGAGTTTACCAAAGATACAAAATATCCACTTCCAAGAGCCCCTAAAAAACCGCCGACTCCTAAAGAAAAACCTTCATGAATCTTAAAAATATTTTTTTTAAAATTTAAATATGTTCCAAAAATTGAAGAAAAAACCATCTGCGTAACAGAAATACCCACCGCCTCTTTGATATCGATACCAAGAGCAAGAAGTATAGGAACAAGTATCGTCCCGCCGCCTATCCCGAAAAAACCGGACAAAAAACCTACCAAAATTCCGATTATTGATAACTCTATCAGCAAAGACCACCTTTTTTTAAACGAGATTATACAACAAAAGAGAGTATTAATAAACTTTTTTTTATAATAGAGAAAATCTTTAAAAAATGGAGCTGTGCTTTGAGATTTTTATTAATTTTTTTTATTTCCTTTACCTTATACGGATCAACTATCTTAAACGTTAACATAAAAAAACTAAATGATCAAATAGAGATATTTTTCAATTTTGATACTCCATATGAGGGAAGGCTTGTTCAAAGGGTAGAAAAAGAAAAGATAAGAGTAATTTTAAAAGATGCCAAGATACTCACTTCCTGGAGCAAAAAAATAGACACACCTTTTGTTTATCAAATAGAGGTTATACCTAAGGGAAAAAACAGCGAACTAATAATCTATACTATCGAAAAAGCTGCTATCTTAGCCGCAAAATCAAGTGACGGATACGGGCTAAAGCTTTTGATAAAAAGACTCTCATCCACTAACAAAAATAGTAACGAGAAAAAATCCATAAAACAAGACGAGAAAAAAGAGTATACTCTTTTTTTATTGATTCTTGGTGGGATAATTATCGTTGCTGCGTTTTTGATAATTTTTATATTTTTTACGCCAAAATCGAAAAAAATAAAGAAAAAAACCATAAACGTTCAAAATCCAAAAGAAAGCGAACTTGAGATAAAATTTGAAAAAAAACTTGATGAGCATAATAAAATAGCATTAATATCCTTTAAAGGCATAAACTATCTTGTTATTATTGGAAGCACCAATATTCTTCTTGGAAAATATTCGCAAAATATAACAGATCAAGAGGAGTTTGAAAAGTTGATAAAAGAGAGCGGAGCGCAAATAAAAGAAGCCTTTACCCCAAAAGATGATCAAGAACTATTTAACGAATTGGAGATTTATAAAGAAAAAGCAAGCAAATGAAATTATTATATAACTACTAAACCTCTTACTTGCAAAACTATTTTATTCAATTTTAGTTTTTTCCCAATAATAATCCTTCAGCTTGTTCTCGCTCACTTTTTCACTTTCTATCTTTTTAACTCTCTTACTCTCTAACCACTTAACCACTCAAC
>NZ_CEXZHP010000023.1:0-13863 GCF_982775275.1 Nitrosophilus sp. | reverse complement strand
AAGTTTAATTTTCTTTGTGACATTTTTATAATTTTTAAAATTTTATATAAAAACTAAATTAATATTTAACATATATTTAACACTCATAAATTATACTTCGCTTAATGTTAAATTTAAAATCAAAAAACAAGGAATATTATCATGAAAAGAAATCTTTTGTTTCTCGGACTAGCCTTATTCTCATCCGTTATATGTGCAGAAGAGGTTGAACTAGAAAATATAGTTATAGAATCGTCGACCATAGAAGATATTTTTACAAATCCAAAAACAGAAGTTTCAACAGTCAATATAATCGAAGAAAAAAAAATAGAAATAATTGATCCTAAAAACATAAACGAAGTTCTAAAGACGATTCCTGGAATTACTGCTGACGTTAGAAGCGGTGACATTGTCGAAATACACATAAGAGGTGTGGGTCAACAGGAATTTATGTGGGAAGATACTGGTGTAGCAATTGTTATAGACGGTGTTCCAGTTTTACAAAATGGCGGGAAAGTTAAATTTAACTTAGATGAAATAGAGAGTATAAAGGTTATAAAAGGTGGAGCATCATACCTATATGGACCTAATGCTTTGGCTGGCGCAATTATAATTACAACTAAAAAACCAAAAAATAGAAATGATATTACAATAGAAGCTGAATACGGAAGTTACGCTTATCAAAACTATAAAGCCTCGGCATATAAAAGTGGAGAAAATTTTATGGCAAATCTTGTAGCCGCTTATAGATATACAGACGGTTATTGGGATATGAGCGAAAATTGGACAAAATCGGGTAGCGGTAAATTTACATATTTCATTGACGAAATGAGCGAAATTACATTTGGAATAGATATAACAAGAAAATATGAAGAAAGTTCTAGAGGAAGCGTAACTGGAGTAACCGCAGCAAAAACAAACCCAACAGGAGCTGATGACGAAGACTTACCGTGGAATCATGATTACTATTCCGATATAGATAAATATTTTATAACATATAATAAAGATTTCGAAAATAATGCAAATCTTCTCGTTAATTTTTATTATTATATCGATTTATACGAATATGAAGCTTCACCTCAAGATTTAAACGGAGACGGATATGAAGATACTTATACTAGAGATAGCAGCGAAGATATCTATCAAAAAGGATTCAAAAGCGAATATAGATCTACCATAAAAAATTTAGCTTATATGATAGGTTTAGATATTGGACAAAGAGAATTTAAATCTTATGATATAACTACGGTTACTTATTCAAGCTATAGAGGCAGTTATTATGAAGGAGAATGGTCCGATTCAGACAATATCGAAGATAGATACGGATTATACGGAGAGATAAAATATATGTTAAACCCTAAAGTAACACTAGTTGCAAATGCAAGATATGATTACGATAAATATGAATATGAATCAAAAAATTATGATTACAACGGAACCGACTGGACACTTTCTGAAATCACTAGAGATAAAACTTTTGAAAATATCTCTTATAGAATTGGTGCCACGTATCAAATAAATAAAGAAAATACTTTTTATGCAAATATTTCCACCGGTTTTAGAAATCCTAGAGTATATGAACTATTTGCAGCAGATTTTGACCCTGACAGATATACCCAAAATAATCCAGATATAGATACAGAAACAACGATAAATTATGAAATAGGCTTAAGAGGTAAACATTATGCACTAAATAATACGTTTACATATGATTTATGTGCGTTCATTTTAGATACAAAAGATATAATCGCGAGAAACGGAGGAACATATTATTCATACGGTTCAAACGTATATTTTGATAATGTCGGTGACGCAAGGAATAAAGGTATAGAGTTATCTTTAAGTAGCGATAAAACTAAAAAAGCAGCTTTTGAATTATCATATACTTATTTAGATGCATACTATACTTCACATATTCCGTTTACAGTTGATTTGGATCCATTATATCGCTCTACAGGAGACAAAACATATGATATTTCAGGAAATCAACTCCCAAGAACTCCTCACCATAAAATCAACCTGTTAACTTATTTTAAAATTACGCCTAAACTTACTTTCATTCCAGAATGGTATTGGCAATCTAGTTATTACGCAGATGAAACAAACTTTGTAAAAATGCCTTCATACGGAGTATTAAATATTCAAGCTAGATACAAAACTAAATTTAAAGGAAACGATTTAGAGTTTTTTGTAAAGGCCGACAACGTCACGGATAACCAATATTATAGAACTGTTTATCTGTTTAGCGATAGAAGCGGAGATGGAAAGCTTGATGCCGAAGATGCAAGTATCACCGTTGATCCTGGAAGAGTCTATTATGTCGGCCTAAAATATTCTTTTTAAAGATTAAAATATGGAAGCGGCGGCGTTTTTGACAATTTTCGTTACAGGCCTGTCATATGGACTTTCGGTCTGTTTCTTTTCCTGCGCCCCGTTGCTTTTACCTATTTTAATTACAAACTCTTCTAGTTTAAGTTCATCTTTAAAAATAGTTACGTTTTTTAGTTTAGGAAGAATTTTAACATATACAATTATCTCTTTTTTAGCATATTTTGTTTCCTTGAGTTTAAAAAATATTCTCAAAAATAGCGAAGTATGGCAATTTTTAACGGGCTTTATGGTAATATTTCTATCATTTAGAATCTTTTATAAAACTATTTTAAAGAAAGAAAAACACGGAAACTCTTGCAAAATAAATAAACATGAAAATAGCAATTTTTTTATATTGGGTTTTTTATTCTCTTTTAATCTTTGTGCTCCGGTTTTAACTTTAGTCACATTTAGTGCAAGCAGCAGTTCACCAATCGTTTCACTGCTTTACGGATTACTTTTTGGAATCGGTGCAGTGATGTTTTCATTGCTATTTTACGGCTTTTTTATATCACCAATAATAAAAGAGCTATTAATTCAGTTTACAAGTTACAAAAAATTCATTCAATTAATGGCCTCACTTTTACTTTTTATAACGGGTGTATCGATACTTGCAGGTAATATAAAACTATAAAGGATAGATGATGGTCAAATACATTAAAAGAGCCACAAACGATATATTTAGAATACCTATTTTAAAAACCATTTTTAAAAACGAAAAGTTTATTTTAACCGCAAGGATTTTGGCGCTAATACTCTTTTTTTACGCAATCTATCTAGGATTTGTTGAGCCTACAAAAGAGAACAGTTTTACGCGAGCAGTATTTTGGGGAATATTTTGGCCTCTTTTTATAGTAACCACACTACCAACCTTTGGAAGAATCTTTTGCGGTATATGCCCACACGGCTTTTTGGGCAAATATATCACAAATTTTGGATTAAAAAAGAGAATGCCCTCTTGGTTAGAAAACAGATATATAGGAATAATGCTTCTATTTTTAGGATGGTGGGGAGTTTACTATATATTTCCTGGAGTCTACAGAACCCCTCTTGGAAGCGCAATCCTTTTTACGGTAATGACAGTTGTTGCCTTTTTATTTTACTATCTCTATAAAGATATGAGTTATTGTAAATATATCTGTCCGATAGGTACCGCTCTTAGAGCTTATTCTAAACTCTCATTTACCTGGTTTGGCTCATACCAGGAAGCCTGCAAAGAGTGTAAAACTTTTGATTGTGCTAAAAGCTGCCCATATGGACTAAGCCCATTTAACTTTAACAAGAAAAACTCTATGAGTGATTGTACTTTGTGTATGGAGTGTACTAAATCTTGCGCAGCTATCAATTTTCGATTTACAAAACCCGGTTTTTCTCTATATAAAAAGTTTAAAATCTTAAAAGCGGAAGTTTGGGTATATATACTTATCTTAGCCGCCATTCCTATATCTATGGCTTTTCATCATGGACTTGGAAGAAGCAACATAGCAGAAGAGTTTATCTGGTTCAAAACGGCTCAATTTTTTAAAAAGTTTATAGATTTTGGCAATGCCGATATTGTTGGAATATTCGCATTTTTATACGCTACTTTATTTACAATCTTAGCTGCGGTTATCGGGATGTGGATAGCCTCAAAAATTTTTAAAAAAGAGTTTTCAACCACCTTTTATACTCTCGGTTACGCTTTTGCTCCTCTTTTTATTTTCGCCTCGTTAGGTCACGCACTTGAGTTTTTCTTTACTAGCAATTACGAAAGAATAGTAGAAGGTTTAGCATGGGGATTTGGATTTTCTGTCGACATATCGCCTTTGGCTAAAAGAGGAGATAAATGGCTGGAAATTTTTCATCTTTTTAAATGGATAGGAGTCATATGGGCATTTTACATCTTATATAGAAGATTTGAGCTGATTGAATCTACTAAGATGAGAAAATTTTTGGCTTTTCCTTTTGCCTCTTTACTTATAATCTTTTTTATCTCAGTAAATCTATATAGAGATTATGTAATAGATACTTATGGCAGAAAACCAAGAGGACACGGCCATCAAAACGCTGCAACTTATATGAAGCAAAAAAGCCAAAATATCCAAAAGATTGTCCCAACCTACAAAGATACCATCTGGTTAACAGATAGGCTTGGAAAAAGAAGAGCATATGTTAGAAGAGAACCAGCAGAAGTACCTAAAAAGAGAGTCTATATCGTTAGTGGCGAACTAAACTCTCCAAAATACGTCACTAAAATAGAAGGAAAATTTCTCCTAATAGACGCAGATGCTAAGACACAACGCCTACATCCAAAAAAGAGAGGTTGTTTAAGTCTAACTTACAGGATGCCAAAGAGTGGATATTATACTCTATATTACATAGGAGAATTTAAGGAAGATAACAAGAACTACATAAAAGTAGCTAAATTTGAGTTTAAAAGATTTGACCACTCTGAACACGCAGTTTACGATAAAAACAAGATGGCTCCCAAAACTAACAAATCTATACCTATAGATATCTTAAGATTAAGAAACGACAACGAAACATTCTACTCAAGATTAACCACCGGAGAAGAGGTGAGATTTTTGGTTCTTTTTAACAACAAACCTCTAAAAAACGCAAAAGTCACCTTAAAGACAGAGTTTGGATGGGGAAAAAGTCTATTTACAAACGACAAAGGCATCGCCTCCATTAAACTTATAAAAGATTACTACCCTCCAATAGAAAAATTTAACAAAAGATATAGAGAAAAGTTTTTAGTTACTGCAAAATATGAAAAGGATAACAAGATATATGAAGCAACCTATTACGGAACATACTCTCCAAACAGAAACGAATTTCAATCATACGCCTACGCACTGTTGATCTCTATCATACTCCTTTTAGCTATAAGCGCAGGAGTTCTTTTTTACAGACTTAAAACGCAAAAACCATTTAAAGAGGTACGAATAGATGAAGATTAAAGAAAAAATCAATAAGATCGATATTAGAAAATTTAGATTTTGGATACAGCTCTTTTTCTTTATCATTTTTATATACGGCGGTTATCTCGCTATCGATTTTGGAAGAGAAATGCCGATGTTTTCTTGCGGTTATAACGATGAAAACGGAGGGATGTGCTATTTTATGCCTTTACAGCATCAATTGGCTAGAAATTGGAACAGACTTTTTAGTTATGCAAGTATTGGAGTTTTAACCGGCTTTTTAACCTTTTTGGCTTGGTTTATCATATTCAATAAAGCTTGGTGCGGATATATTTGTCCTCTTGGAACTATACAAGATTGGATTACATCTTTGCGAAAGTTTTTTAAAATACCCTACTCTACCTATACCCAAAGTCAATTTGAAAAACTTAAAAAGATCAAATATATTTTTTTAGTTATTGTAATAATATTTCCTTTAATGATAGGAGCCGGACTACTTAATGGAGAATGGAGAGCTGCATTTTGTAAAATGTGTCCAGGTAGAGTAATAACCCCTATGTTTGTTGGCGACTTTAGTCAATGGTATATAGATTTTTCATCAAAAACTGCGATGTTTTTAACTGCTTTTGGCATAACATTTACTATTTTATTTTTTATCGGTTCCTTTATAAAAAAAAGATTTTTTTGTTTTTTTTGTCCAATGAGCGCTATGCATTATATTTTTAGTCCATTTGCTCTTTTAAGATTAAAAAAAGATGGTTTAAAATGTACTAGATGCGGTGACTGCTATAGGGTTTGCGATATGCAGATTAAAGATATCGCGGATGATGTAACAAGTAAAAATATTTTAAGAGATGACTGTATCTTTTGTATGAAATGCGTCGGCGCGTGTCCCGAAGAGGATGCTTTAAAAGTAGATATAGTTAAATGGACTATATTTAAATCAACAAAAGGCGGATTTGCAAAAAGAATGGGGTTTGAAGATGACAAATAGATTAAGAAAAATTGAAGATCAAAAAATAAGACATAGGCGCCATGAAGCCATGGAAGCAGTAAAAATTTTAGACTCTCTTAAAAACGATTTTAAAGACAATCTAGAATCTATGAGCTATTTTTACAATCTTTATGAAAAAATCTACTGCAAAGGAGAGAAACTACATTTTGATAAACCAACAGTTGGAACTATGTGCATACAGGTTCCATACGAAATCATATACGCAGCCGGTGCAATACCCGTTAGATTATGCAACGGCTTTTATACAGACGAACAGCTTGGCGGGGAGTTTATGCCTACAAAATCTTGTTCTTTGGTTAAAGCTACACTCGGAATGCTATCTAACAAAAATATACCCGCAGTTCAAAAGCTAGATCTAATAATACACCCTACCACTTGCGATCAAAAAACAAAAGCTATATCGATGATAGAAGATATGGGCTATGAAATGTTCCATCTTGAATTTCCAAGAGTAAAAGAGAGCGAAGAGAGCAGAGAATATTGGCGAAGAACTATTAGAAAATTTACCAAAGATATCCAAAAAGAGCTAAGTGTGAAAATTAATAGAAAAAAGATAAAAGAGGCGATAAAAAAGGTAGGCAAAGCTCAAAAGATTTATCACGATTTAAATGAACTTAGAAAATTAAAACCTTCTCCTATCTTAGGAAAAGATATGTTTCTAATAACTAACGCCTTCTTTTTCGATGATATCGAAAAATGGACAGAAGCTGTCAAAAGAGTTTATGAAGAGGTAAAAAATAAGGCAAAAGTCAAATACAATCCGGCCGGCAAAAGATCTCCAAGGATCCTTTATACCGGTTCTCCTCCAATATTTCCAAATTTAAAATTACCAATAATGATAGAACTATCCGATGGAATTATAGTTGCCGATGAAAGCTGTTCAGCAAACAGATTATTAAACGACATGGTATCTGTAGATGAGTGGTTTATGTACGATATGGTCGATGCAGTAGCAGATCGATATCTCAAAGGATGCACCTGCCCTATCTTTACGCAAAACGAAGATAGAAAAAGAAGACTCAAAGAATTAATTTTTGATTATGATGTAGAAGGAGTGGTTTATCAATCTTTTGCGGGTTGTCAAGTTTATGAAATGGAGCAAAGAAGTATAGCAAAAGAGATGGAAAGTCTTGGGATCCCTATGTTATATGTAGAGTCCGATTACAGTCCGGCTCAAGGTGGACAACTCTCAACTAGAATCGAAGCCTTTATAGAATCTTTAAAAGTTAGAAGGAGAAAAAAAAGATGAACTATTTTGCGGGGATCGATATTGGCTCAACTGCTATAAAAATTGTTATAATAAACGATAAACTTGAGATTTTAGGTTCTAAAATAGCTGGAAGCGGAAGTATGTTTTACAAATACGCCAAAGAAAATCTTGAACTTTTACTAAAAGAGATCAATCTAAAAATAGAAGATATAAAATATATAGTTTCAACAGGATATGGAAGAAAACTCTTTAAAGAATCGGACGAAACTATTAGTGAAATTACCGCAAATGCAATTGGAGCTAGACATGCCGGAAAAGAATTTGGAACCATTAGAACTATCATAAATCTCGGAGGACAAGATTCAAAAGCAATTTCGCTGGATGAGGAAGGAAATGTGGTAAACTTTGCTATGAACGATAGATGCGCCGCCGGAACAGGTAAATTTTTAGACGTTGCCGCCGCAAAACTTGAAATAGGAGTTGAAGAATTGGGAGATTATCATTTTAAGTCAAATGGAACGCCTCTTCCTATTAATAGCACGTGTGCCGTCTTTGCCGAATCTGAAATCATCTCGTTATTAGGCAATGAACACAAAATTGAAGATATCGTTGCGGGCATTCACTACTCTATCGCTAAAAGAATAATTAGACTAGCAAAAAAAGTTGGGCTTAACGATGTTATTTACTTTGACGGTGGACCTGCACTAAATAAAGGGCTTGTAGAGGCCATCGAGTTTGAATTGGGAAGAAGACTCGCTATCCCAAAAAATCCACAAATAACCACCGCCTACGGTGCAGCAATTTTAGCAAAAGAGGCTTATGAAGAACTATGAGATTTATATTGCTCGCTTTCGTATTGCTAATAAGCGGATGTTATGTAGAAAAAAGGAAACTTAACATTCCAAAATACAGTCCGAAAAAACAAAAATTACAAAAATGGTGGATTGTTTTTGAAAATAAAGAATTGGATATCTTAATATCTAAAGCTTTAAAAAGAAATTACGATCTAAAATATTATGAAGAGAAAATTAAAGAGTATAAATATATATATAAAAACTCTTTATCTTCTCTTTATCCTACTTTAAATATTTCTATAAATGATAGCTATTTAGAAGATAGCAAAAATTATAAAGAACAAAATATAGAAGGTTCTATTACTTTCAAGTATGAAGTAGATTTTTTTAAAAAACTATCTGATAAAACAAAAGAGAAGTTAAATTTATATAGTTCAGTAAAAGAAGATCTAAAAGCTGCTAAAATACTTATAAGCAGTGAAATTGTCAAAAACTATATCTATTTAAGTTATGAAAAAATAAACGAAAAGCTTTTAACAAAAAAAAGGGAACTATCTTTAAAAAAACTAAATTTTTTAAAAAGTAGCTATATAAGTAAAGATGTGAAAATATCCGATATTTTAAATCAAAAGACAACTTTAGAAAATATTGAATATAAACTAAAAAATACAAAAGTATTTCAAAAGATATATTTAAACTCTCTTAAAACTCTACTATCTCTTGATATTAAAAATGAGTTTTTTATTAAAGCTCGCTTTTTAAAAACAGATATAAAAATACCAAACATTAGCGTATCCAAAATTGCCCAAAGACCAGATATTAGATCGATTTATTTAAAGCTAATTTCACAAGATTACGCCTATAGCGCGGCTATTAAAGATCAATATCCATCATTTTCCATTACATCATCGATAAGTTCAGATATGAAAAATATCTCTAGACTTTTTGATAACTGGTTTTTAAGCGTTTCAGCCGCCTTTAGTGCCGCAATATTTGACAAAGAATCGAAAAAAAACGCTGCCAAAGCTGCCGAACACAAAACAAAACAGTTACTATATCAATATAAACAAGCGCTTTTGGAAGCAACAAAAGATGCAGTAGAAATTAGAAAAAAGATAGAGGATCAAAAAAGATATTTACTCTTTTTAAATAAAAAAACTATAAACGATAAAAAAAATCTAAAAATAACTAAAAAAGCCTATTTAGCGGGAGAAAGCAACTATTCTAGCCTAATAGATAGCCAAATTCAATTACTTGAAGACCAAAATAGCATCTTAAAAGCAAAAAGAGATCTTTTGCTTTTAATAGTCGATTTTTATAAAGCAACAACTTCTGGATGGCAAAAGGATAAATAATGAAAAAAATTTTTAAAATGCTCTTTTATATAATTGTTTTCATAATTTTTTTAATATCTTTATATCAATCCTATCAATGGCTTACGCATAAACCGAAAATGCACAAAAGAGTTCACCACAAAAGATGGGCGCCTATGGTAAAAGTTCAAAAGCCGGTTATAGGAGATTTCAATTTTAGTGAGTTTCAATTATCAAAAGTAACTCCTTTTAGAATTTTAGAGATAAAATCTAGAGTTTCCTCTGAAGTAGTCTGGATAAATCCAAAAATAGTTCAAGGAGCATTGATAAGAAAAAATGAACTTTTGATAAAATTAGACAATAGCGACTTTTTATTGGAAAAAGAGAAAAAAGAAGCCGCTTTAAAAAAAGCTAAACTTATCCTTTTGGAAGAGATTCAAAAACAAAAAAGAGCAAAAGAGGAGTTTAAATATTTTGATGGTAATGTCAGTCAAAAAGATAAAGAGTTTATTTTAAGAATCCCTTATTTAGAAGATGCAAAAGCACAATTAAAAGCTGCAAAAGCCGATCTTAAATTAACACTTTTAAAAATCAAAAGGTGTGAAATAAAAGCTCCATTCGACCTAATTGTTCTTGATAGTTTTGTAGCTTTAAAAGATGTGGTTTCCACATCTAAAACTCTTTTAAAAACTGTTAGAGCTGACAAATTTTTGATAGAAACTCTGATAGAACCAAAAAAATTGAAATATATTGAAAAAAATTCTTATGCTTTATTGGAAAATAATATAAAAGCTCCCTTGTTTTCTATAAAAAAAGATTTAGACGACACTAGTAAATTGGCAAAACTCATCTTTCTTTTAAAAGATCCATTAAACAAAGAGATATTTTTAAATGATTTTATAAAAACATATATTGTAGGCAAAGAAATCAAAAACGTAGCAAAAATTCCAAGATATGCCCTTAGAGCCAATAACAAAATCTGGTTAGTAAAAGACAATTTATTACATATTATTCATAGTGAACCGCTTTGGGAAGATAAAAATTATACCTACATAAATGCCAAAGATCTTAAAGGATATATGATTGTCACAAGCAATCTGAACAACGTTTTTGAAAATATGAGAGTAAGAGTCTCAAAGGCGAAAGATGAGATGTAAAGCCGATTTTAATACTCCTATCGGTTGGATGGTAAAAAATCCTGTTGTAGCCAATCTTTTGATGATCTTTTTAATTTTTGGCGGACTTTTTATGCTAAGATACGTAAAACAAGAAGTTTTCCCAGATTATGAAAGAGACGAAGTTCGCATAAGAGTCTCGTATGCACAAGCATCTCCTTCAGAAATAGAAAAAGCTATTATATTACCCATTGAGGAGGCGTTAAGTTCCGTTGAAGGAATTAAAAGATATAAAGCCATTGCAAAAGAAGGAAGCGCTACCATAGATGTAGAAGCTTTTAAAGGATATGATCTTCAAATATTACAAAATGATATAGAAAATGCAGTTTATAGAATAAGAACTTTCCCAAAAGAAGCAGAAAAACCTCTAATTACAAAAAGAAGTTACGAGAGAAGAACAATTTCGCTGATTCTATATGGTCATAGCGATAGGATCTCTTTATACAAATACGCTCTTAAAATTAAATACCATCTGCTTTCAAATCCAAAAATCTCTAAAATCGATATATATGGTCTATCACCTCTTCAAATAAGTATTGAGATAAAAAACGATATTTTAAGAAAATATGGACTAAGCACTAAAAATATTAGTGATTTAGTTAAAGCCAACTCTCTTGAGTTATCTTCTGGCGTTGTAAAAACACCCAGAGGAGAAATAATACTTAAACTTTCTCAAAGAGGAGAAAAACCTATAGATTTTGGAAACATTCCTATTATCACTACAAAAGAGGGCAAAATAGTAAAATTAAAAGATATTGCCAAAATTGAAGAAGTTTTCGAAGATGAAGACTATTTTGCCTTTTACAACGGAAAACCGGCTATCAGAATGGAGGTAAGAAATCCACAAAATTTCTCACCAATAGAGATATCTAAAATCGTTAACGAAAAATTACGAACTGCAAAAGAGTTCTTACCTCCAAATCTTAACTTAGAAGTCCTCTCTAGTGGAGCTGACGTCTTTGAAGATAGAGTAAAACTACTTTTAAAAAATGCTGCGTTAGGTTTAGTTTTGGTTCTAATAACTTTGTCTTTGTTTTTAGAACCAAAACTTGCCTTTTGGGTAATGATGGGAATTCCAATTTCATTTTTAGGTTCTTTTTTGCTTTTTCCTATTATAGATATATCTATTAGTATGATCTCTTTATTTGCTTTTATTATAGCGTTAGGTATCGTTGTCGATGACGCGATAGTAGTTGGCGAAAATATATATAAATATAGAGAAAAAGGCTGTAAACCTCTAAATGCCTCGGTAATTGGCGCTAAAGAGATGGCAATCCCTGTCTCTTTTAGTATTTTAACAAATATTGTTGCCTTTATGCCTATACTTTTTGTTCCAGGAGTTACTGGAAAGATTTTTGAAGCAATTCCTCTTGTTGTAACAGCTGTTTTTGCAATATCGTGGTTTGAGTCTATATTTATATTACCTTCACACTTAACATACTCCGTCAAAAAAAATGAAGCAACCTTTCAAAAGAGATTCTCAAAAGCTTTTAGAAAATGGGTAAGATTTAGTTTCGGAAAATTTTTAAATTTGGTTTTACAATATAGATACGCTACTATAGTTCTTTTTTTATCTGTATTTGTTCTTGCTCTTTCTTATGCTCTTAGCGGTAGAATGGGTATGCAACTATTTCCAGACACTGAATCAGACTATGTAAGAGCATATATAAGACTTCCGGCTGGTAGCGACGTAGAAAAGACCAAAGAAGCGGTTTTAAATCTCATAAAAAGTGCCCAAAAACTTAAAAATAGCATTGATAGAGGAGATGAACTTGTAAAAGGAATCTATGCAAGAGTAGGTAGAGGAGGTGCAAACAGCGCAGAAGTTAGAGTCTACCTTGCAGATCCGGATATTAGAAAAGAGATAATGTCAACTATGGAGTTTGGAAAAAAGTGGAGAAAACTTACTGGAAAAATTGAAGGAGTCGAGACTCTACAATTTTTCTCCAGCGCTTCTGTAGGTGCTCACGGCTCGCCAATTGCCGTAGAGCTTAGCCATTTTGATGAAAGTGTATTAAAAAAGGCGGCTAAAATTGTCGCACAAAGTTTAAAAAACTATCCCGGAGTTTTCAACATAGATACAGGAATTTCCAGCTCAAAAGAGGAGATAAAATTTGTTCTAAAACCTTTAGCCTATATTTTAGGTTTTGACGCACAAACAATAGCTAGAGAAATAAGAGGTAGATTTTACGGATATGAGGCTCAAAGGATTATAGTAGGAGCGGACGAAGTTAAAATTATGACAAAGACTCCTTTAAAAGAGCGAAAACTTCTTTATTATTTTGACAATATGTATCTTACCACCAAAGATGGAACAGAAGTTCCCCTTTTAAATCTTATAGATATTAAATGGGGATATTCTCCAACGGAGATTATACGAAAAGACGGTAAAAGAGTAATTACCGTAGAAGCTGACATAAGACCTAGAAGTAAAGCTTTGGAAGTTTTAAATGATTTACAAGACAGTGTTCTTAAAGAGATAAAAAAAGAGTTTCCTGATATAAGCTATAGTTTCGAAGGTAGACAGACAGAAATGAGAGAAAATCTATCTAGCCTCAAATTTAGCTTTATAATCTCTTTAGCTATTATTTACATACTTTTAGCTATACCTTTTAAAAGCTATATTCAGCCATTTATTGTAATGATAAGTATACCTTTTGGTATTATAGGAGCAATTTTAGGGCATCTATTGATGGGATACAGTTTAAGCGTTATAAGCCTTTTTGGGATAATAGCATTATCAGGAATAGTAGTAAACGACTCTTTAATTATGATCAAATTTGCAAACGAGTATAAGGAAAAATTTGGCTTTAGCGCACTTAAAACGGCAAAAGAAGCCGCTATTCAAAGATTTAGACCTGTAATTTTAACTACTATCACAACTTTTGCTGGTTTAATGCCAATGATTTTTGAAACTTCAAGACAAGCTAAGTTTTTGATACCTATGGCTTTATCTTTAGGTTTTGGGATTTTATTTGCAACGTTTATAACTCTAATACTAGTCCCATCTTTATATGTAATTATTGAAGATTTAAGACAATAATATTATATTAAAATAAATTTTGATTTAAATTTTACAACTGTTATAGTTTTAAGGTTATAAA